>NZ_JBEJZY010000079.1:0-9166 GCF_040256935.1 Photorhabdus viridis | reverse complement strand
GATCCACGGCGCCAGCGACGGTAGTTCCAGCGCCTCCCCGCCGAAGATAATACAGCGCAGGGCATGTGCGGTGTCATCCTGGACAGGGATAAGTTGACGGAAAGCACTCGGCGTCTGATTCAGCACTGTCACGCGTTCGTGGCACAACAGGGCATAAAATGCCTGTGGCGAACGGGCACAGGCTGCCGGTACGATAACCAGCCGGCCACCGTAAGCTAAGGCTCCCCACAGCTCCCATACCGAGAAATCAAAAGCAAAAGAGTGGAACAGGGTCCAGACGTCGTTGCGATTGAACTGGAAATAACCCTGTGTGGCTGCCAACAGGCGAATGATGTTCGCGTGTTCCACCATCACCCCTTTGGGCTGACCGGTGGAGCCGGAGGTGTAAATCACATACGCCAGGTGGTGTGAAGTCAGTCCCCGTGCCCGGCTGTCGGGGTTGCTGTCCGGCGCCCCGTCAAGGACGGACGGTGGGCAGGCATCCAGCACCACGGTAGGCAGGTGACTGTCCAGGGTTTCCAGCAAGGCAGTCTGGGTAAGCAGGGCCACCGGCGCCGCATCACTGAGCATATAGGCCAGCCGTTCGGCCGGGTAGGCCGGGTCAAGCGGCAGATAAGCCGCTCCGGCTTTCAGAATGCCCAGCAAGCCCACGACCATCTCCAGACTACGTTCAACGCAGATAGCGACCCGGTCATCCGGCTGCACGCCGAGGGCCAGCAAATGATGAGCCAGCCGGTTGGCGCGGCGGTTCAGTTCGCCGTAGCTGAGGGACTGTGCTTCAAACACCACGGCGGTAGCGTCAGGCGCTAGCTGAACCTGTTGTTCAAACAGTTCATGGATCAGGGCGGTCTGCGGGAAGTCGGTTTGGGGGGCGTTGAAGTCTGCCAGCAGTTGCTGCTGCTCTGTGACAGACAGCATCGGCAGGGACGGGATAGCGTGTGTGACATCGGTTGCCATCGCCGTTAGGATATTTTTGAGGTAATCGACTATGCGAACCACGGTCTCCTGATCAAACAAATCGGTCGCATATTCCAGCCCCCCTACTAAACCGGCGTCGGTTTCAGTCAGCGACAGCGTCAGGTCAAATTGGCTGCTGCGCTGCGGTTGCTCAACGAGGGAGAGAGCCAGCCCGGGCAATTTCAGCGCCTGGGCCGGGGTGTTGTTTAGCGCCAGCATGACCTGAAAGACCGGGCTGTAACTCAAACTGCGGGCTGGCTGCAATGCCTCTACCACCTGCTCGAAAGGCAGGTCCTGATGAGTATAGGCCGCCAGTGTGCGTTCACGAACCTGAGCAAGCAGTTCCTCCACCGTGTGGCACTGACCGGGTTCGATACGCAAGGCCAGCGTATTGGCGAAGAAACCAACCAAACCTTCCAGCTCGCTGCGTGTCCGGTTGGCTACAGGGGTACCGATGACGATATCGCCCTGGCTACTGAGGCGAGTAAGGACAACAGCCCAAGCCGCGAGCAAGGTCATAAACAGGGTTGTGCCCTGACGTTGACCCAGAGCTTTAAGGGAAGTGAGGATTTCAGCATCCAGATGGAAGGACACCCGGCTGCCGGCATAGCTTTGTACCGACGGGCGTGGTCGGTCCGTGGGCAATTCCAGCAAGGCGGGCGCGCCCTGCAATTGGGCACACCAGAAATCACGTTGCTCGGTAAGGCGGTCGCCCTGCAACTCATCGCGCTGCCAGACGGCATAGTCGACATACTGGATGGGCAAGGGCGGTAAAACTGCATCCTGACCAGCAAGAGCGGCTTGATAAAGCGCCGCCAGCTCGCGGACCATGATGCCGGTGGACCAGCCGTCAGAGATGATATGATGCTGGGTAAACAGCAGCATATGTTCCTCATCGGCCAGTTGCAGCAATTGACCGCGGATCAGCGGGCCCAGAGTGAGATCAAATGGCGCACAGGCCTCATATTCGGTGAGTTCGGCAATACGCTTGGCACGCGCCGTCTCGCTCAGGGAACGCAAGTCCAGACAGGGAAGTTCAAAACCACTGTCTGCGGGATCAATCTGCTGGCAGGGTTGACCATCAACCAGCGTAAAATGGGTACGCAGGCTCTCTTGGCGAGCGACGAGGTTATCGAGTGCTGCGGAGAGGGCTTGAGGGTCAAGCTGACCGGAAAGCCGCAGTACCATAGGCATATGGTAAGCTTGACTGGCGGCAGGATCGAACTGGCCCAGGAACCATAGCCGCTGTTGAGCAAAAGACAACGGTAAAGACATATGGCGATCTGCTTTCCCTATCGGTAGATGCAAAGAGTTATCCTCGCGTTTTTTTAATTGCTCCTTAAGCTTTTTCTCTAAAACGGCACGCTTTAGCATCTCAATATTTATGTTAGCTTTAGTCATTAATTAGTATCTCCATCTAAAATCGCCATTAATTCTTCTATCGACATTGAATCAAGATCGCTTTTTACTGATTCAACATCATTTCCCCATGCAGAACTTATTTGAGCAGAGAGAATGACCTCAGCTAATTCTGATAATTTTGGGAATTGGAAAATTGAGACTATGGGTATATCGATTAAAAATTCAGTTTGTATACGCGTTATCAATTGCATGACCATGAGCGAATGACCACCTATCTCGAAAAAGTGATCATGTCGGCCAACGCGCTCCAGTCCCAGCAAGTCTTGCCAAATTTGAGCCAGCATAGTTTCCATTTCTCCAATAGGAACCTCATAACTACGTACAGCCACAGCAGATTGTTCAGGGGCAGGCAACGACTTGCGGTCAAGTTTACCGTTAGGGGTCAACGGGAAGCTTTCCAGCGTCACAAAGGCACTGGGCAACATATACTCGGCCAGATGCTGTACAAGCTGCTGACGTAGTTCAGCCGGCACGAGCTCAGCATCATGCTGAGGGAGAAGATAGGCCACCAGACGAGTATCGCCTGGGATGTCTTCGCGGGCGATGACAATAGCTTCACGTACTCCAGAGCATTGGGTGAGGCGTGCCTCGATTTCGCCGAGTTCGATGCGGAAACCACGCAGCTTGACCTGAAAATCGTTGCGGCCTAGGTACTCGATATTGCCATCCGGCAGCCAGCGACCGAGGTCGCCCGTCTTGTACAAACGGGCATCCGGTTCTGCTGAGAAGGAGTCAGGAATAAAACGCTCTGCCGTCAGTGCCGGCCGGTTGAGGTAACCGCGGGCCACACCAGTCCCACCAATATGGATTTCACCGGCCACACCAAGGGGAACTGGCTGACCCTGTGTATCCAGAATATAGATTTGGGTATTGGCGATAGGGTGACCAATGTAAGCGGAAGTTCGAGTCAAGCCATTTAACGCAGACCAGACCGTCGTTTCCGTTGGCCCATATAGATTCCAGAGTGTAGGAACCTGTTGGAGCAACTGTGCTGCCAGTTTTTCAGGTAATGCTTCCCCACCACACAGAACCTTAAACTTGGTTGGCAGAGAGAACGTCGGCATTTGCAATAACATACGCCATGTCGAAGGCGTTGCTTGCATGAAGGATACATTATGATGAGTAATTAAGGCGGCCAGTTGCTGTGCATTCGTTGCCTGTGCCTGTGTCGCCAGTATGATTCGAGCCCCTGTTAGTAACGGCAGGAATAGCTCTAAGATGGAAATATCGAAAGAAAGAGAGGTAATACCTAGTAAAACATCCTCCTCCGTAATACCAGGTTCCTTGCTCATCGAACACAAGAAATTAA
The DNA here is from genome assembly GCF_040256935.1 of Photorhabdus viridis. NCBI lineage: Bacteria > Pseudomonadati > Pseudomonadota > Gammaproteobacteria > Enterobacterales > Morganellaceae > Photorhabdus > Photorhabdus viridis. The sequence goes on along the minus strand of NZ_JBEJZY010000079.1, from coordinate 5,478 downwards.
CAATATTACTGTGTTCAATCATCACACCCTTTGGTTTCCCTGTTGAGCCCGAGGTATAAATTACATACGCCAAATGACGTGAGGTCAGTCCCAGTACCTGAGCCGCAAGGTTTTCTGCCGGCCCATTATCCAGAACTGATGATCCACGAGCATCAAGCACGATGGTAGGCAGGTGACTGTCCAGGGTTTCCAGTAGACCAGTTTGGGTAAGCAACGCCACGGGAGCGGCATCTTCCAGCATATAAGTCAGGCGTTCGGCTGGATAAGCCGGATCGAGTGGCACATAGGCTGCACCCGCTTTGAGGATACCCAATAATCCCACCATCATTTCCAGGCTGCGTTCAATACAGATGGCGACTCGATCGTCCGGGCGTATACCCAGAGCAAGCAGATGATGAGCCAATCGATTAGCACGGCAGTTCAGTTCGTCGTAGCTGAGAGTGCTTTCCTCAAACACCACAGCGGTGGCATCTGGAGTACGTGCTACCTGTTGCTCAAACAACTCATGGAGCAAAACCTCTCTAGGGAAGTTAGCCTCGGTATTGTTGAAGCCCGCCAATATTTGTTGACGTTCGGTAGCAGGCAGGATCGGTAGGTCCAAAATAGATTGCTGGGATTTAGTTGCCAGTGCTTCAATCAGACCGCTGATGGCCATAACCAAATAGTTTGCAACCCGAGTGGGGTTAATTCCTGAAATAGTCTGAGCCACTAGATTGAAGCCTTCCCCTAAATCATCTACTGAGAGGATCAACGGGTAATTAGTACGCTCCTCTGTCGCTAACAAACGCATGCCATCCCAAGCTGTATCGTCTGCATCTGGCTGGCTATGGCGGTAGTTAAGCAGAGCGCTAAATAATGGCATGGGAGGCGTCACACCACTGCAACGCTGGGCCAGCGCCAGAGGGGCCTGTTCATGCTCCAGCAATGTTGTGAGGTTACGGTAGGTGGCCTGTACCACTTCCAGTACACTGTGATTAGCAAGGGATACCCGCAATGGCAGGGTATTAATAAACATTCCCATTACCCGATCAGCGCCGACAGAGCCTTGCAGACGGCCCAGCAGTACGGAGCCGAAGACCACATCGTCACAGCCGCTGGTCTGCGCCAACACCTGCGCCCAGGCAACATGAAATATCACACTTGGGCTGATACCCAGATGGCGGGCTTGATTGCGGATCGCCCGGGCCAGATTGGTATCCAGCAACAAACGGGATTCGGTAATATCACCGCCGTTGCCTTGCACATTAAGTAAACCAAAAGGCGCTGTTGGGGTATCGACATCGGCGAGCTGGGCATGGAAGTAGCCCTCATGCACAGAAACCGGCACGCTCAGTGTTTGGGCGATAAAGTTGCGGTATGGCAGCGAGTTGGGCAGTTCTCCTATACTCCCCTGCAACAGTAGGCGAATTTCATCAACGATAAGTGTCAGCGTCATATGATCGCCGATCAAATGATGGAAACTCAGCGCCAACAGCCATTCGTGATTGACCGGATCATGGGCAATATCGGCAGTGAGCAGCGGTGCCTGACTAAGATTAAGTCGGCGCTGTCGTGGATCAATATGATCCTGTAGCTGGGCCAGTACATTGTTTTCTGAGGTCGGCACAAAGGTGTTCACCGGCAATGGCGCCTGTCGCCAGACCACCTGTACGGGCAGGGTTAGTCCCTGCCAGCAGATGGCGGTACGCAGGATGTCGTGACGGTTGATCACGTGTTGCAGGGCGCTAAGGAAGGCGTCAAGACGTGTACGGCTATCAAAAGCTACCAAGCTGTTTAACAGATAGGTATCCCCTTGTTCCTGCAAGCGATGGTGGAACAGAATGCCTTCCTGCAACGGGGCAAGCGGATAGATATCCTGAACATTGGCAGCACCACCGGGAACGGTGTCGACAATGGTATCGAGCTCAGTCTGGGATAGTGCCACCAGTGGCAACAGATCGGGTGTAAGGACAACACAATCTTTGCTAATGCGATTAGGGGGAACTATGAAGGCAGGCATCTCTTGAAGGGCCTGAATAGCCAGAGCCATCTCAGAAAGGATCGGGGCCGAGAAGATGCTGCGGACATCAAGTGTCTGCCCCAAAACGCGCAGTCGTTCAATCAAGCTGACCGCCATCAGTGAATGGCCGCCGAGTTCGAAGAAATGATCATGACGGCCAACACGTTCCAAGCCCAGTAGCTCCTGCCAAATCTGCGCCAGCAGGGTTTCCAGTTCGCTCTCAGGTGTTGCATAACCACGCGTTGCCACGGCAAACTGCTCAGGGATGGGCAGCGCCTTACGGTCAAGTTTACCGTTAGGGGTCAGCGGGAAAGTTTCCAGCGTCACAAAAGCGCTGGGCAGCATGTAATCAGTTAAATGTTGCGCCAGTTGCTGGCGCAATTCAGCTGGCACTAGTTCAACACCGGACTGCGATCGGAGATAGGCCACTAGGCGTTTTTCTCCGGCAATGTCTTCGCGGGCGATAACAACAGCTTCGCGTACTCCAGAGCATTGGGCGAGGCGTGACTCGATTTCACCGAGCTCAATCCGGAAACCACGCAGCTTAACCTGAAAATCGTTGCGGCCCAGGTACTCGATATTGCCATCCGGCAGCCAGCGACCAAGGTCGCCCGTTTTGTACAGACGGGCATCGGGTTCTGTTGAGAAGGAGTCTGGAATAAAACGCTCTGCCGTCAGTGCCGGACGGTTGAGATAACCGCGGGCCACACCGGCGCCGCCAATATAGATCTCACCGGCCACACCAAAGGGTACCGGCTGGCTTTGCGCATCCAGAATATAAATCCGGGTGTTGGAGATCGGCTGTCCGATGGGAACGTTGTCGGTGATATTATCCTGATTATGAGTATCAAACGTGATGCAACCCACTACTGTTTCGGTTGGGCCATACTCGTTAATAATACGTGACTCAGGAGATAACTCACGCCAAAGTACTACGATTGAACGGGTTAGTGCCTCCCCGCCGACGATGAAACAGTGTGCAGGGCAGGTCCATTTTGCAGCCAGTAATTCCTGACCAATTGCGGCGAGATGAGTGGGTGTTATTTTAACCAGAGTCGCGGATTCCATAGATGTGGATAACAGTGAGGGCGCCAATTCCGTAAGTTCCTGACCTTCACGGATAAGGCGTATTTTGCCCCCACAAAGCAGAGGTAAGTAAATACTGGTGACTGTTGCATCAAAGGCAAAAGATGATGAGACGATGCTATCTATCTGTCCGGCAGTAACATAATGACTGAGAGCCCACTGTAGGTAATTTCTAAACCCGTGGTGTTCAACCATAACTCCTTTGGGCTGACCGGTGGAGCCGGAGGTGTAAATCACATACGCCAGATGGTGTGGCGTCAGTGCCCGAACAGCCGGATTATTGTCTGCACAAGTATTGCAGGCCGGGGTATCCAGCAGCACTGTCGGCAGACCGTTGCCCAATTTTTCAGCCAGTGACGTTTGGGTAAGCAGGACCATCGGCGCTGCATCTGCCAGTATATAGCCCAGCCGTTCGGTCGGGTAAGCTGGGTCGAGGGGCACATAGGCACCGCCGGCTTTCAGGGTTCCCAGCAGTCCCACCACTATCGCCGGACTGCGTTCAACACAGATAGCGACCCGGTCATCAGGCTGTACGCCCAGTGCAATTAAATGATGCGCCAGCTGGTTGGCGCAGCGGTTCAGCTCACCATAGCTGAGTGACTGCCCTTCAAATAACACGGCGGTGGCATCCGGGGTGCGTGCGGCCTGTTGCTCAAACAACTCATGGATCAGGGCTGCCTGCGGGAAGTCACGCTCAGTGGCATTGAAGTCCGCCAGTAATTGCTGACGTTCAGCGGCGGGCAACACATCCACCGCCAGGGCTGGTGAATGCGGTGCATCCGCCAATACTGCGACCAGTTGTTCCAGTGCCCTGATCAAATAGGCATTGATTCTCTTCGGATCGACAGTGCTGACAGTTTGAGCGGATAACATAAAATCCTTACCATCATCATCAATCGAGATCCCCACGGGATAATTGGTGCGTTCCCGGCCAGCCAGACTGGTTATGCCAAACTGCGACAGGTTAAGTGTGCCGCTGTCCTTGTCACTCACATGCCGGCAATTGAGCAAGGCACTGAACAACGGCATATTGCCGAGCCCGCTATAGCGTTGCACCAGGGACAAGGGGGTCTGTTCATAACGCAATAAATTAGCGCATATGTCAGTGACTGCCTTGATGAGGGCCTCAGCGCTGATCCCTTTGAGTTTCAGCCTGACCGGCAGGGTATTGATAAACATACCCAACGCGCCTGCACTGCCCGCCATGCCCGACATACGGCCTGACAAGGTGGTGCCGAATACGATATCGTCACGTCCGCTGGTCCGGGCGACGACCAGCGCCCAACCCGCATGGAACAACGCCGCGGGGCTGGTGCCCAGCCTGCGGGCCGTTTCACGGAGGGCGCGTGATAAGCTGGCATTAAGGGGCTGTTGGGCTTCTGCTGTATGTTCTCCCCCTTCCTGAACATTGATTAGACCAAAAGGAGCCGTCACTTCATCGAGATCCGCCAGATAGTCCGGGAAGAAGGTTTCTGCGGCCTGAATATGGCTTTCCTGACGGGCATAAGCCACGAAGTTACGATAAGGCACCGATGGCGGTAAATCAGCACTTTTGCCCAGTAAGAATGCCGCCGTTTCTGCGAGAACCTGCCGTAATGAAAGATTATCATCAATGATGTGATGAAATTGGAGCAAGACGTACAGCTTGGCTGAATGTGGGTCAGCAGCGGTTTGTAAGCGTATCAGCGGTGCCTGAGATAAATCCAGTTGCCCGTGTGACAACGTCATACGGGCTTGCAAACTGGCGGCCACATCATCGCTATCCTTCAGGGTCAGGCGATGAACCGGCAAGGGGGCGTGCCGGTGCACAACCTGAACCGGCTGGGATAAACCGGCCCAGTGGACGGCTGTGCGCAGGATATCGTGCCGGTTGATGACCGCTTGTAATGCAGCCGTGAAAGCGTCAAGGTTTGTCTGGCTGTCGACACATAACAGCGACGAGATAACATAAGGATCTCTGTGTGGATCAAGTCGATGATGGAACAGGATACCTTCCTGCAATGGAGCCAGGGGATAGATATCCTGCACATTGGTCACTCCGCCGGAAGTTCGGTTGACGATAGTGTCAATTTCCGCCTGAGACAGCATGACCAGCGGCAGCATTTCAGGGGTGAGCGTGGTACTGCCATCAGGAATACGGTTGGGTGGCACGACAAAGGCCGGGACATCACCCGAGGATATTTGAATCGCCCGGGCCAGATCGGCCAGGATCGGTGCGGTGAATACCGTACGGACGTCCAGTTCCCAGCCCCGCTGGCGCAGCTGTTCGATCACACTGACTACCATCAGCGAGTGGCCGCCGAGTTCGAAGAAGTGGTCGTGCCGGCTGATGCGTGCCAGCCCCAGCAGGTTTTGCCAAATCTGCGCCAGCGTGGTTTCCCGTTCACCCACAG
>NZ_JBEJZY010000078.1:0-9210 GCF_040256935.1 Photorhabdus viridis | reverse complement strand
CGGCGGTCAGGTAAATTAAAAGATAACTCGTGGCCCTGACCACTCGGGTGTTGCGTTGATCCATCGGACTTTCTCTTTTCTTAAGTTAATCTGGTTTTGGTGATAAAACGGTCATCTTTCCATAGGAAATATTGAGAATTTTATAGTGACATAAGCAAACTATTCTAATGTGTGATTATTTGTCTGTCTGAATGGATAGTATGAAATGTGATCAAGATCTGGTTGTTTAATCCTGACAATGGGGAATGAGGTATATTAAATGCTAGAAAATAGCGATAAGGCTGGAGATATTATATTTTTTTAGCCGTGATAGTCGAAACGTTGAACGTCAACAATCTGAAAGCCCTATCGGGCTTTCAGAGAATGTTTTAGTTAAACGATTTTAAGATCATTCCTGCTTCGCAATTAACTCAATTTGCAGTCGATACGCAATCAACGATGCAAGTTCCGACAGCGACTTATCGCTTAACAACAACTCCAGCGGGATATTCAAACGCAATTGCTTGTTGATTTTTTGTACCACCATTAAGCCATTCAAAGAATCAATACCGTTGTCGGCCAGCGGTAGATCGGGATGGAAAACTTCGGCTTGCACTCCGATAACCTCACCACAGAAAGCTTGTAGCAAGCTGACGACATCATCCGGATTATTCACCTCAATCCCCGAATCTGCGGGTAAAGCCTGAACCAAACTTTCTTGCTGAATATCACGCAATAGCGCCAAATGGCGCATCGGCCCAGAGAGTAAACTTGACCAATCAGTCAAGAACGGCACCAGTTGTGGCTCAATGCGGGCAAACAATCGATCTAGCGTGGCTAATCCCTCTTCTGGACTGAATGGCTGTAATCCGCTGTTTTCCAGCACCAGGAGCGTACGGCTATCCCGTAGAGCAATCCCCGCTTTCCACGGACCCCAGTTAAGGCTTAACGCAGGTAAACCTTGCTGACGCCGCAGATAGGCCAAGCTATCCAGCATGGCGTTAGCCGCTGCATAAGATGCCATACCAGGCAAAGCCATTAATGCGCCCAACGAGGAAAACATAACGAAATGTTCTAAAGGTGCATCAGTCAATACCTGATGTAATGTCCAAGCGGCTGATGCTTTAGCTGCAAATACCCTATCGAACGCTTGGGTACTCAGTTCACGATATCCCTGATCTTCAACATGTGCGGCACAATGGATCACGCCGCGCATCGGCTGGCTAGTCTGTTGCCGATACTGGCCCAGACAAATTTTAGTCATTTCCACATCACCGAGATCAATCGGCAGATAATCAGCCCCAACCCCTTGTTGGTGCAGCGTTTCCAGTAACATCCGCTCACTTGTTTCAAGCGTATGCCGACGCCCAACCAACAGTAGATGACGGGCGCCATGTCGCACCATCCAAGGAATCAACTGACGGCCTATATCACCAAAGGCGCCAGTCAGCAGATAGCAACCATCCGGACGAAAACGCACTGGCGGCAACACGGGTATTTCCGGCAATGGCGCAAGGCGCAGCACATAACGCTGATCATGACGCAGAGCCAATTGATCTTCGCCATCATCTGTCAATAGCACATCCCACCACCGGATGGGTGCCGTGGTGCCATCGATATCCAGTAACCCTCCCCACAGTGCAGGCGCTTCTTGTTGACCAATCACCCGCATCATTCCCCATAATGCTGCGGCAAATGGATCAGGCAGATCCTGTTCTGTTATTTGATGAGCACCTTGAGTCATGATCCACAAACGTGGTTTCACTGATCGCTCTGCCAATGCCGCACACAAATGGATCAAAGAATGATAAGCCATTCGTGGAGCTTGTAATGACCAAAGGATCAATATCCTTTCAGTTTCAGCGGGAAGAGTATTAACCAGCGCCTGAGTTTTCTGATAACTGTCAGGCAAGTCAGAATGTAATGAGGCATACCCACCGCGTCGTTGCAATTCACCAGCTAATTCTTCCGCCAGTGCAGTTTCCCCCCCCAGAATAGCCCATTGCGCTAAAGGCTCGGTTGATGGCTGAGAGGGTACTTTGCGCCATAGCGGTTGACCTACCACCAGATTGTGAAGCCTAGGCTGTAAGCTACTTTTTTTGTTACTGACAAGCTGAACACAAAATCCACTAATCTGGCAAATCAGTCTGCCGCTGTCAGTATACACATCGATATCCCCAAACCACTGTTGTGGCGTCTGCTTAGTGATCCGAGCATGTGCACGAACCCGGCCTGACAATTTGCCATTAATGCGCAGATGCTGAATACTCACCGGGATACGGAAATCGCCGGCAGGGATCGGAGCCTTAATATCAGCAGACTGAATCACCAGCAGCGACTGGAAAATACCATCCAAAGCCGCAGGATGGAAACCCATTCCCTCTGGTGCAGATGGCAACTCAATCTCACAGATTGTCTCTCCTTCACCGATAAACGCATGACACAGAGGACGGAACACCCCACTGTAGCTGAAATGCAGATGCTGGAATGCCTGATATAATACCTCCTGGTTCCGCATGCCGGGATAACGGTCATTTGCAACCAACTGAGGAGGGGTACAGGCGGTGGCGCCCGGTACAATGATATTCACCTGTGCGCTGGCGGCAAGTTGGTGCTGTGTACCCTCGTCCAGGTTACGGGTAATATATACCTGTATCTCCATCCGTTGACGATCCAACTGGGTTTTTAGCCTGAATTCCATGCCTGATTCCAGCAATAGAGCCGACTGCAATACAACATTATCAAGAGCCAATCCAACGCCAGGAAAACAGATACGCGCCGCCGCCAGCATAACTTCGATATAACCCGCAGCCGGAAACATCGCATTCCCCATGACGACATGATCGAGTAACCAAGGCACTTGTTCCACAGCCAGTTCAGCCAGCCAACTCTCTTTACCCGGCAGGGCTTCGCCCAATAGCACGCCACTTAATGTACGCAACCGGCGGCGACGGCTGATCTCTGGCTCATGCCAATAAGATTGCTGATGCCAAGGGTAGGTTGGCAGATCGATCGGACTAGCTGCCGGTATAAGAGTCCGCCAATCAGGCTCAACACCGGCTTCAAATAATTGACCCAGTAACTGTGGCCAGTTCTGCCCCGAGCGACAAGCAAACACTTGTCCGCGATAAGGTTTACTCCAATCCTGCAATCCACCGCTAAGCAGGGATTGAGGTGAAATTTCAAAAAAATGGTGGAAACCCGCTTTGAGCATATTTTCTACCGCATCGTCAAAACGGAATGGACTGACCACATTGTCAGCCCAATGCTCAGGGCTCAACTTATCATTAATCAACTCACCGGTGACGGATGAAAACACCGGCAACAAGGGTTTTGCCGCAGGAACCGTTGCCGCATCCGCAGCCAACCCTGCTCTGATTGACTCCAAATAGGGGGAATGAGAAGCAATTCTATAATTGAGCCGACTACTGGCGATCCTATGATGCTTTAAGCGTTCGGAAATGGCGGCTAATTCACTTACAGGCCCAGACAACAAGCAACGATCGGGGCTATTACGTCCAGCTACCATCACGGTAGGTTTAGCATCCGGGACAGACAAATGAGGGCGTATCTGCTCCACCGTAGCGGCTACGATCAATAATCCCCCACCTTTATTCAGCACACGTTGCAGATAATGATAACGCTGGTGTAAAAGTGTCAGCGCTTGCGTCAGATCATAAATTCCCGCCAGATAACAAGCCGCCATTTCACCAGAACTATGACCCAGTAATGCCGCTGGTCTGAATCCCCACTTCTGCAACTGCGCAGCCATTGATACCTGAACTGCAAACTGCATTGGCGGCTCTATCAATTCATCGGCAGAGATCAATGCAGCATATAAGGAAGGTGCAGCAAACCCCGTCCAAATTGCTTCGCAGCGCCTGAACTGCTCAGTAAACTCAGGAAATTGCTGAAACCAAACGACAGAATCTTTCCAAACTTCACTGCCAATGCCTGCAAATATCCAGGCCAAACGATCCACTTTTTTACCATTACGCTGCGACGGTACATTCAGATTAGTTAACTGTTGCTGCAATTGTTTTCGGTTACTGAAGGCGACCCCCTTACGCAACGGAAAGCAGTGACGAGTCGTCGCCAAGCTATAGCACAGATCATTAAGGGCAAGATCTGGCTTTTGTTGCAGTAAATCGGCAATGTTTTGTGCCTGCTGCTTCAGGGAAAATTCAGACTGGGCAGACAATGGCAACATGAAAGCCTGCTCTTCCCTCGCCTGAAGCTGTCCGGAAGGCGGTGTATTATTGCTCAATACCACATGGACATTCGTCCCGCCAAAACCAAAGGAATTCACCCCTGCAATAACCCTGCCTTCAGGCAACGGCGTTAACTGCCGGGGGACTTGCAAGCCTAATTCGGCAAAATGGATATAGGGATTAGGCGGATCTGCATGTAGATTGGCCGGCACTTGCCCCCGTTGTAAACACAATACCGCTTTAATCAATCCAGCAATACCCGCGGCGGCTTCCGTATGACCAATCACGGATTTACAGGCGCCGATCAGCAATGGGCGATCTGTCGGTTCTGGACGGCATACCCGCCCCAGCGCTTCTGCTTCTATCGGATCACCTACCGCCGTCCCAGTACCATGAGCCTCAATATAATCAATCTCTTCTGGAGCAATCCCCGCCTGAATACAAGCTGTACGGATCACCTGTTGCTGTGCTGTACTGCTCGGTTGAGTGATGGTAGAAGTCCGGCCATCCTGATTTGCAGCTGAACCGTGGACCACGGCTAATATAGGATCACCATCCTGCAAAGCCGCGCTCAAGGGTTTCAACAAAACAGCGCCAATCCCTTCACTACGCACATAACCATCAGCGTTAGCTGAAAAACTGTGGCAACGATTGGTAAGCGATAAAAATCCGGTACGACTTTCTACTACCGAAAAATCAGGCATCAACATCAACTGGCTTCCACCCGCCAACGCCAGTTGCGATTCTCCACGGCGCAAACTGTCGCAAGCCAGATGTACTGCCAATAAGGACGATGAACAGGCGCTATCGATGGTCAAGGACGGCCCCTGAAAATCAAACGCATGGGAAATACGGTTTGACAGCATAGTTCCCATTGCACCCGTTGAAGTATAACCCGTTGCCTGGCGTAAATCGGTAAATTGCAAGTGCATATAATCATGAGTGAAAGCACCGATATACACCCCAACCGCCTGACCTGCCAACGATTTTGGCGATATCCTTGCACGTTCCAGTGTTTCCCATGTCACCTGCAACATCAAACGATGTTGTGGATCGATAAAAGGCGCTTCTGTATTACTGATATTAAACACTGCCGCATCAAAGCCGGCTACATCAGCGATAAATCCTCCCTCGCGCGCCACCATTCGCCCCGGCAGATTACGATCCCGGGAACTATAAGCCTGTGTTGACCAACGCTCAGGCGGCACGGGGGTAATAGCATCACTTGAACCACACAACAGATGCCAAAATTCCTCTGGGGAGCTGACTCCCCCCGGAAAACGGCAACCCATGCCGATAATGGCAATCGGCATATTGTTACTTTTCATCATATTGATATCCATAGTGATATTTTTTACTCCGCTGAATTGTTTACCAGATTATTGTGTTTACCTATCAACACCAAGTCGTCGGGCTGAGAATACATTTCGGCGGATAAGGCAGTCATTCAGGCGTCACCAATGATTGATAACTGATACCCGTATTGAGTAATTAATCATGTAAGCCACTTGAACATAAGCAAAACGAAGATCTGAACCCATCGCCCTCATTGATAATCGTTCAGACCAGTCTGATTGGTGCACCACTAAGAATCAGGTTTCCGTTCATGACCGTTGATATATATCTTGCCGCAGTCACCGTCATCGCCAAATTCTCCTTTCGAACCATCCATACCCGTATCTCCTTGTACACCCCCCCTACCGTTGGGCCCTTGTTTATTTGCACAGGCTCCGGAAGAGTTTCCTCTATGAGGATTTCCAGGATCCCCGCCATTTCGGCCAAACCCGCTTTTCCCACCTTCCCCGCCAAGCCCGCCAAATGACGCAACATCAAATATTGGATTACCATCAGAAAAACTAATATATATGTTACCACTGTCCCCACCTTTCCCCCCATTACCCCCCTTCCCTCCATTTCCTCCTGGCCCCCCATTTCCTCCACACCCAGGAACACACCACTGGTACTCCCCGGATGTACTCACTGCCCCCCCATTACCGCCATGCCCCCCACGGCCCCCCATACCGCCATGTCCACCATTACCACCGTTACCCCCTTTCGCTAGCGCCCGTATTAACCCAGTAAGAGATTGAGCATTCACAGTCATGTCATTTACATTTCCACCTGGTGCGCCATTCCCCCCGAGTCCTCCGACAGTACCGCTGGTTCCATCAGTACCTGGCGTGCCGTCAAAGTAACAGCCGTTTTTATGTCCCACCCCCTCACTCCCATTGCTGCCATCAGCCCCATCATTTCCTGGCGCGCCCTCTAAACCATCGGCGCCATCATGGCCTCTACTGACAATGTTCTCTTTTCCAGCGCTTTCATTCCCTATAACATTGTTCGCATTGATGCTGCCGCTAGTGTAGTAAATAATTTGACCTCCCGGTTCAAAGATTATCTGGTCATACACCAAGGCAACCGGCTCGCCATAGCCATCTTTATCTTCAACAATCACTGGATTATCTGCGGTCACAGTAATACTTTCGCCACTGTACAGCGCCATCTTCATCGGGAAACGTTTAGCATTAAGAATGTCTTCATAATCTTTGACCAAAGCAGAATTACCATAAATATAGGCCCGAAAGGCTTTGCACAAATCAATATGATTCCCCGTGACATTTGCCAGCCGTTCAGCAGAAAACGGTTCCGGCAACGGATGGTGGGGCTCCATTTTGCCAGGGCCATATTCACTGTCAGGCACACCGCCGAGCGCTTTCAGCTCTTGTATGGTTTGTACTGTAAAAAATGCAGGGGGCACAGTCGCTGTCTTCGGATCGTTAGAAAAGATGACCTTGCCGTCAAAATCCGAGGTCTTCAGTTGCTTTGGCTGCCGTTCTATGCCAACCAAATGATGATTCTGATGTAATACTGCTAAAGTTTCTGCAACAGTTCTTATTTTATCCACCGGAATTCTCCTGAGTCTAAGTTTATACGTTTAAGATAACTTCATATATCAGTGGTCCATTTGGTCAAGATCCAAAGTATCTACGGCTATCACTACGATTGTGATACTAAATGACTAATAACCAGCATCTTGCCCTTGGCTAATAACTAGATTAGCCATAGTGGAAACATCGATTTTTTCTGGTAAAGAACTTTGATACTTCAACAGCAGGTATACCAGAAAAATAATTCCTATGAGAATTAATTAGGTAAGTATTTATTCACTTTACAGAAAGAAATTAAATGCAACAATTAAATTACATAACTTTAAATGTTAATGTAACTTACCACTTTTTTCATTAATTAAAGAGAATATTTCTGTGATATATCACTACCTTTTAATATGAGATAATTATAAACTTCAATTTTATATTTATCTCATTAGAAACTATTACCTCACCGTGGGTATGCACCACAGTAGATCATTAAAAAGGCTGGAAGATCACGTAGGTCTTTCCGGTTATTTTGTTCATATGCAGAGATTCGTGACCTTCCAACCCCAAGTGGGTCATCATGCGGCCATTAATCGTTTCTGCCGTCAGGTTGCCCGATTCATCATATTCAAATTCCACCACCGCATCCGGGTTGGTGGCGTGGATAAGCTGGCCGGCGTCGTTATAGTCGTATGTCGTGACCGAGACTAATTGACACTGTTCATCCTCTTCCTGCCAGACTTCCTGCTGGCTAATGCGGCTTCCCGGGGTGTAGCGCCAGCGTAATAGTTGATTATCCGGGTAACGGGCGGTGATGAGGCGTCCGGCGTTATCGTACTGATATTGAATTGTGCGCCCGGTAAAATCGGTTTCACCGATAATCCGCCCGGCCAGGTCACGGATGTAATGGCATTCGTTTTTTTAAATGATTAGGCTGGTCAGGAAAATGTAAAATAAGTGGAGTATAGGATCGCGGATAAACGAACTAAACAGAGCAGTGTAAACAAAGTGAATCCCGCTATGAGTTTTATGAAAGGCAGGGTTTAACCTGTGATTAAAAGTCGTTTTTTTAACTGATGGTGTTAATCGGTATAAAGTTTTAACCGTTGTTTTTATCACTTTTAACCACGGATTTTTGTTAAGTTTAATCATCATCGGATCACGTTTAACGAACGCAAATTATATCCATTTTTTATCTTTGCTGACGCTGTTAAATAACTGGCGATAAAGCGTTTGATATCCATCTGTTCGGATAATATCCTTTTACGTGCTAATTTCTTTTCAACTTGCTATTAACGGTTAATGATTTTCGATTAAATGCTATTAATTCTCCTTTTGAAAATCGGTATTTACTGCGTTTAATCCGCCCTGATATAAGAGATTTAATACTTCGGCATTCACGCTTTTAAATGATTATAGCAGGTCAGGTAAATGTAAAATAAAGGGAGGATAGGAACACTAATAAATTAAACAAGGAAGAGTAAATAAAGTGAATTTTACTATGCGTTTTATTATTGGCAGGATTTAACCTGTGATTAAAAATCATTTTTTAAACTGATGGTGTTAATCGATGTAAAGTTTTAACCGTCATTTTTACCCTTATTAACCTCGGATTTTTATTAAGTTTAATCATCATCGGATCACGTTTAACGAACGCAAATCATATCCACTTTTTATCTTTACTGACGCTGTTAAATAACCGGCGAGAAAATTCTTTAATACTTATTTGTTCTGATAATATCTTTTTACATGCGGATTTATTTTCAATTTGTTATTAACGGTTAATGATTTTCTATTAAATGTCATTAACTATCTTTCTGAAAAACGGTATTTGTTGCATTTAATCCACCATGATATAAAGGCTTTAATACTGCGGCATTCACGCTTTTAAATTATTATAGCAGGTCAGGCAAATGTAAAATAAAGGGAGGATAGAATCACTGATAAATGGATTAAACAGGGCAGGGTTTAACCTGTGATTAAACGTTATTTTTTTAACTGATAGGTTTAATCGGTATAAAGTTTTAACCGTTGTTTTTATCACTTTTAACCCCTGCTTTCTTCAATTTAATCATTGTCGGATTACATTTAACAAACACTAATTATATCCACTTTTTATCTTTGCTGACGCTGTTAAATAACCG
>NZ_JBEJZY010000077.1:0-9226 GCF_040256935.1 Photorhabdus viridis | reverse complement strand
GACCGACGCATGGGAAAATGACAGGGTTGTCGTGTCTTCCAGCGCTAACAAGCAATGATAACGTTGAGCGTGAGCGACGGTGGCGGTAAATCCGGCTTCGGCGATGGCCTGGGCTATCATCACAGAACTCCACCCTTCAGAAACCAGAAGGATAGCTTTTATTCTGTCTCGTACTTGACCATCACGAGTGGTGTCGTGAAGACGTTCAAGTTTGATTTTTTGTTCTGATGTAATAAATATTTTCATAGCGAGGATAAGGATCTCCATTTCGGATAAAATCAAGCATCTTCAATGATTACGGGTATATACGCATCTTCTGATTATTGACTTATAGATTGTAACAGTTTAGCTTTCATAATGTAATTATGTACAACTAATTGAGAGGAATTAAAGAAATTCAATGTTTAACTATAAAGAAATCGAAAAAAAATGGAATGAAAAATGGGAAGAAGAAAATGTATATAAAACAACTACTAATCATGATGCTAAAAAATTTTATTGCTTAGATATGTTCCCGTATCCATCAGGAGCAGGCCTACATGTAGGCCATCCATTAGGATATATAGCCACCGATATTTTATGTCGTTTTAAAAGATTAAATGGATATAATGTGCTACATGCTATGGGGTTTGATTCATTTGGATTGCCCGCAGAACAATTTGCTATTGAAACAGGACAACATCCAGAAATTACAACTGCTAGAAATATTAAAAACTTCAATTCTCAATTGAGAAGTATGGGATTATCATTGGATAAATCAAGGACATTTAAAACGTCAGATAAGGAATACTATAAATGGACTCAATGGATCTTCCTAAAATTATTCAACTCATGGTATGACATTAATTCTGATAAAGCTAGAAACATTAGTGATTTAATTAAAATTTTTGAAAAAAATGGTTCTAATAATGTAATTACAACCAGGGTTCAGAACACAAAAAATTTTACATCACAAGAATGGGGCGAGTTCTCTGAAAAAGAAAAGTCAGATATATTAATGAGCTACCGTTTAGCATATTTATCATACTCAACAGTTAATTGGTGTCCTAACTTAGGAACCGTACTAGCTAATGATGAAGTGATAAATGGACTTTCAGAGAGAGGTGGGCATCCTGTAGAAAAAAAGAAAATGAAACAATGGATGCTAAGAATTACTGCTTATGCAGATAGATTACTACACAACCTTAATTCTCTTGAGTGGCCTGAATCATTAAAAGAAACACAAAAAAATTGGATTGGTAGATCTCAAGGCGTAATAATAAAATTTAACATAGAAAATTCAACAAAAACAATTGATATTTATACTTCTGAACCAGAAAAACTATTTGGAGTAACATTTATCTGCATATCTCCAGAGCATTTTAATATGAATATAATAACTGAAGGAAAATATAAAAAAATCGTAAGTGAACATATCTTAACTAGTTTATCTAGAAGTGAGCTAGAGCGAGCAAGTAATATAAAAGACACTAGTGGGGTATTCACAGGTTCTTATGTAATGAACCCAGTAAACAATAAAAAAATCCCTATATGGGTTGGCGATTATGTTTTATCACATTATGGTACTGGCGCTATAATGGCAATTCCCGCACATAATTCACAAGATGCGATCTTTTCAGAAATATTTAATATAGAAAAAATTCAAGTAATAAAAAATGGGGAAATAATAAATTCAAATTTCTTAAATGGTCTTGATATTTTCACAGGAAGAGAAAGGATAACTTCTTATTTAAGTGAAAGTATAATAAATAATATAGTAAATTACAATATGCGTGATGCTATCTTTGGTCGACAACGCTACTGGGGGGAACCGATTCCTATATATTATGATAACGATATTCCCAAAGATATAGATGAGTCTGATTTACCTTTAGAATTGCCAATTATTGATAAGTATTTTCCTACCGCTGATGGAGCACCACCACTTGGTCGTGCAATCAATTGGCTATATAAAGATAAATATCAATATGAATTGACTACAATGCCTGGTTGGGCTGGTTCAAGTTGGTATTTCATCCGCTATATGTCACCAGATAACTCAAAAAGATTAGTAAATGTAGAGGAAGCCAATTATTGGAGAGAAGTCGACATTTATATGGGGGGAAGTGAACATGCGACAGGACATTTATTGTATTCACGTTTTTGGAGTTTATTTCTTTATGATTTAGGAATAATAAATTTCGAAGAACCATTCTTAAAAATTGTTAATCAAGGAATGATTCAAGGCCGTTCATCATTTATTTATAGAGTTAAAGGAGAAAACACTTTTGTCTCAAGTGACATAAAAGAAAACTATGATACACAACGTATAAATGTTGATATAAAATATATATCAGATAATGACATTCTAGACATTGAAAATTTTAGAACGTGGAGAAAAGATTATAAAGAAAGCAAATTTATTTATAACAAAGATTCATTTAAATGTGATTGGCAAATTGAAAAAATGTCAAAATCCAAACATAATGTGGTTAATCCCGATCATATTATTGATAAATATGGTGCTGATGTATTTAGAATATATGAAATGTTTCTTGGACCAATACATCAATCAAAATTATGGAATTTAGGCGGCATAGAAGGAATACAGAAATTTATTAACAAAGTATGGAGACTATTTTATGATTCCAATGGTAAATTATTAATTAATGATAACACCCCCAATGAAAATGAAAAAATAATCATTCACAAAATGTTAAGTAAAGTTTCAGAGGACATTGAAAGACTCTCGTTTAATACTGCGATAACTTCATTGATGATTTGCGTTAATGAATTGAATAAAATAGAATGTCATAATTCTTTAATTTTAAAAGATTTCCTAATTGCATTATCACCATTTGCGGTTTATCTCTCTCAAGAGCTTTGGTCAAACGCTTTATTTTTAGAAGGTTATTTGATAAATCAATCATATCCGAAAATTAACAAAAAATATTTAAAAAATGAAAAAACAAGATATCCTATTACTATAAATGGAAAAGTAAGGGCTATAATGGAATTCGAAGTTAGTGAAAGTAAAGAGTTCATAACAAATGAGGCATTAAAAAACCCAATAATTAGAAAATGGATTGGAGAAGGTAATGTTAAAAATGTAATTTTCATACCAGGTAAAATTATCAACATTGTTATTTGATTTTATCTCCCCTATTGACCGGATGATCATTTGCTTTAGTTTATTTACAACCTATTAAAAAAACTTATATATAAATCCCTCAATAAAAATGAGGGATTCTTTAATTTTATTATAAATGAAATACTAATTAACTTAGTTTATAGTAAGTAGATGAATTTGGTCCTACTGGGAAATTAAAGACAAATACCCAGATACAAAAAAATAAAGACCAACCAATCAAAAAAAACAAAGAATACGGAATCATTATAGATATTATCGTTCCTACACCTGTATCTTTCTTGTATTTCATAGAAATTGCCACAATCATTCCAAAATATCCCATCATTGGGGTAATAATATTAGTCACAGAGTCACCAATACGATAAGCCGCCTGAACAATTTCTGGAGAATATCCTGCTAACATTAACATGGGTACAAAGATCGGTGCAGTAATTGCCCACTGAGCTGAAGCTGAACCAATTATCAAATTGATAAATGCGCACACTAAAATAAATCCAATAAATAACATCCATCCACTTAAATTAATATTATTAAGGAAATTGGCACCATAAACTGCAATAATTTGACCGATATTACTCCACTCGAAAAATGCAATGAATTGTGAGGAAAAGAAAGTAATTACTAAGTATAATCCTAATGTACTCATAGAATACTCCATGGCATTTACAACATCGTTTAATGATTTGAATGTATTAGCAAAAAATCCATAAACCATTCCTAAAATAGAAAAAAATAAACAAATAAAAACAACTATAGACGCCAGAAATGGGGAGTTAGAAATTAATCTAGTTTCTTGATTTCGGAGGATACTATGTTCAGGAAAAATACTTAATAATAAAAACGAGAGAAAAACAATAAATGTCACTAAAACCGCCATCAGTGCTTTTTTTTCCTGCGAAGTAATTTCAGGTAAATTAATTTTCGTAATTTCCTGCTCTTCTTTATATATACCAAGTTGAGGTTCTACGATTTTTTCGGTTACATAGTAACCTATAATAGTAATAAGGAAAGTACTCATAAACATAAAGTACCAATTAGCTTCTGCACCTACAACATACGAGGAATCAACAATCCTTGCAGCCTGTTGTGTGATACCTGAAAGTAAAGGATCAATTGCACCTAGTAGAAGATTAGCAGAATATCCCCCCGAAACACCAGCAAATGCTGCCGCTAATCCAGCTAATGGATGTCTATCAAGAGAATGGAAAATTAGAGCTGACAGAGGAATTAATACAACGTAACCTAATTCAGCAACAGCATTAGACATAATTCCCGCAAAAACAATTGATAATGTAGTTAACTTACGCGGTGATTTTATTATAAGAAAACGAATTACTGTGGAAAGCAATCCAGATCGTTCAGCAATACCAACACCAAGTAAAGAAACTAATACTGTTCCTAATGGTGTAAAGCTGGTGAAATTAGTCACGACGTTTGAAAGAATTTTACGGATTCCATCTGCATCAAGTAAATTAACTACACGAATTATCCCATCCTCAGCACGACCTTTTACACCTTCAGGTCGAGGATCAATAGCGGTCACATCAAAATACTCACCAATAGCGGAAAATATTAACAGAATGGCAATAAAAATTATAAAAATAATGACTGGATGAGGTAAAGCATTTCCCAGCGATTCCACAGCTTGTAATAATTTTTTATTATTTTGCTTATTACACTTCATGAGATTACCTTTTATAAAAACAGAAAAGTAATTTTATACAGAACCTTTTCTTATATTTTTAATTTGAGTAGACAAAATTGATATTTCATCAATAAACTCCATTATAAAACCGAGCTTATTCTGGCAATATCTATAGAAACTTTCAATGTCATTTCTATTTTTAATTGTATAATGAATATATTTTTCAGCTAAAATCACCTTGTCATTTATTAAACCAAAATGATTTCTAATTATTTTCTCTATCATATCATCTGGTAATTTCATTTGTAGAGAATACCATTTACTAACAATAATTACATAATTTAAATCTAATTCTAAAACATGCACTAAATAGCATAGATCATTTATAGAATGCCGTAAAATTGCATTTCTTTTTCCTCTACCTATTTTACACCCAAGTGAGATTAACAAAGTGGTTAACATTAATGAATCTAAAAATTTGTTTTTCCATATTGGATCTAAACCAATAAAAAATGAAGATACTATGGAACTATCAAATGGAGATCCTAGCCCATCACAACGGGAAATTAAAGTTTCAATACCAAATCCAAATTCATAGCCTATAATGCAATCGTCTTTACATATTTCTATAATATTCCCAACATCTTCAAAAGAACTTGTTAACTTATTATAAATAGCAATAGTAATACCTCTCCCATAAATATTTTTAAGACCATAATTCCATTTGTAATATTCATCTGACTGACAATCAATAGATATATTTAAACCTCCATAAGAAATTAATTTATTTTGAAAAAAAATCAATTCAGAAGAAGTCTTAAATAATATATTTTTATATGGCACTCCTAGTTTATGTGTTAAAAAAGACAATGAGAAATCTAATATTCTAGAAAAAGATTTTTTTCCTCCAAGTAAACCAACTTGAGTAAAACAACTCATATAATCTAAAGAATCACTCTTGTCTCTAATTACTTTAAGATTATGATTTCTAATGCAATCTTGTATAATGTAAAATCCATCATCTGGCAATGAATCAGTTGTTAAATATTCTTTGAATCCAGCAATGGTAGAATTAGCAAAAAGTAACGTATCATCATTAATTAATAAATTCGATGAGCTAGATTTTGAAAAACCATAACTTTCAGCATGTTCAGAAAATTCACTCTTTAATTTTTTAAATTTTGTTAAATTTATTGAAAAGTAACCATCACATTGAATAATCATATTAAAAAACCTTATATATGTACATCATGAATTTTTTTTGCTTTTATAAAAACATCATTTTCTATATTATTAATAATCTTAATTACCTCATCTTCGCTTTCCGCTTGTATAACAAATTTCCCTATAGCTGGATCTTCAAAATAAAATTTATTAAACTCTTGATTTTCATCGACATAATCTAACCACTTCACTTCTTTAGGCAACTTATCCAATCCATATATATTTTCAATCACACAATATTCTTTTTCTTTTAATGGCAAAACTGTCCAACCAGCATAATTTTTTTCATACTTATCACTAATATATCCCGAATTTAATAAGCTTGTTTCTTGATTTAACTCGATCTTTAAAGATTCCTCCAACAAATCAACACCAAAAATTTTTTTTACGCAAGGAACTATCGCAGCTCCGCCAGGCCTTGCACCTATTTCAAGAAATGTTAATTCACCTTGTACAGACATAAAAGCTTCAAGATGAAAAACCACATTATTAGAATTCAAGTTTCTTAAAACCTCCTTAGTAAACCTACATATTTCTTTTATTTTTTTATTATCATTTATAATTATTGATGACATAGGAG
This sequence comes from Photorhabdus viridis, assembly GCF_040256935.1. Classification (NCBI taxonomy): domain Bacteria; kingdom Pseudomonadati; phylum Pseudomonadota; class Gammaproteobacteria; order Enterobacterales; family Morganellaceae; genus Photorhabdus; species Photorhabdus viridis. The sequence continues at coordinate 2,647 of NZ_JBEJZY010000077.1, read as the reverse complement.
TTCCTTTTTTATGCCAAGATAAACAGTCCTTGATGTATCTAAAGGCAATAATAAACTTTAACTCTCCATTTCTATAAACTCCATCAATATGAATTATTGAGTCTGATATAAATTCTTCTAATAAAAATTCAATACTTTCCTTCTTAAATAAATTTATCTTATTAATTAATTCATGAAGTTCATTTACAAAAAAAACATTCCTACTTCCTGCTTGTGAACAAGGTTTTATCACTATTGGAAATTTATTAAGGAAGTAATCCCTAACAATATCTTTTATAAAATCAACATGCACATTATCACCAGATATAAATTTCTTTTTTTTAAGCACCTTACTTTTAAATATTTTTTCCTGCATAATGAATTTATTTCTAAATGGAATTAACTCTTCAAACCTCCTTCCAGAAATGCAAAATGTATCTCTGATAATAGCTCCAACTAGTAATGTTTGCTCTGTATTTGCAAGGACATAATGTATAGTTCCATAATTATTTTGTATTTTTTTGCAAAAATCTAATATGTCCTTTATAGATTGTTCGTATTCTTCTACATTAAATCTATCTTCTAAAGGTAATTCAAAGAATTCATTAAAATCCATATCATTCCTATGACGTCCAATGTAAAAAAAATTCATATTATTTTTTTTTATTTTTTGAGATACGTATGAGTTCCCAATTACAACATAATTTTCTTTTTTCATAAAATTCCTTATAATTTTTTAATTATTAAAAAGCATATTTTCAAGCATTTTAAAATAAATTTTTGGTGCAGAAATAAAAGGATAGTGGGATACATTTTGGATCATAACAGATTTACAATTAGGCAGTCTTTTTTTAGCTATTTCTACCTGTTCACTAGAACAAATATCATATTCACCATAAGTATAATAATTATTTGATTGAAATAAAGATAATTCATTTAGATAGCTATCTTTAATATCTATACAACCATAAGGTTGAGTTATTAAACCCAAAAATTGTTTCTTATTTAAACTGTTTTTATTACATATAAATTTTTCTCTAAAAACTTCATCATCATTTAGTTCTAACATTACTTTAACATTATATTCGAGAAATTCTGGTCTGTATGGACAGAAACCAGAAAATACTACATCATGACCTTTAAGTGAGTCATGATAATTTAAAACATATTCTGACAATAATACCCCACCAAAAGAGTGAGCAATTATAATCAATTTATGTTTTTTTAAAAAATTCAAATGAAAAGCTAACTCACTTATTAAAACATCCATAAGATCATTTGAACTTAAACTTATCCCTCTATTTTTTTTATCATATATATTCTTTGCTGAAAATTGCTCATAGACATAAAAACCTTTCCCCCTATTTTTTGCCCATCTATAAAAAGGCATCATAAGAGAATCATTTCCTGGTCTTCCGTGTATACAAAAAACCACTTCATTACTAGAATTTTTAATATAATTATGAATATTACAACAATAATCGCCGACGTGATTATTGCTTAATGTTATTTTATATTTTCTTAGACACATAGAAACTCATCATTTTAATATAATCACTTGATAAATAAAGGTAAGTTATTTTAATAAATTCATATACTGCCTTGCTAACCCGGTTTTTCAACAAAAAATTTTATTTTTTGTTTATTCAGATTATTTATTTCAAATAAATAATCCAACCGCAAGCAAGCGGGGTATTGATACTAAATCAACTGTTTCACATTGCGAATATTAATTTTATGCATCAAAAGAGACAGAAAATTAAATCCCAAGATATTAAAAATTAATATATTTAAAATCCTGGTTTTATTTATTATCGGAATAAATAAACATGCATTTGTAAAATTAATTTAATATTAATAAGACTATGCTCTATAGATAGCCATGTTATTATCTTCCCCATCATCTTCATTATTTATTTTAGCTCACTTGTATTCTCATTATAATTCTTATATCCCATTATTGAATTTAGGTTACAGGCAGAATAATGTTTTACATTCAAATGCATTAATAAAATATTAACTATATTCCACATATGTTATTTAAAAGTAATCATGAATTATTTTATTTTCTTCTTGTAATTACACCATAATATTAATGGCCACCCTAATAGGATTGTTTTTCTGGCATATTAATTTAAACTAATTTCATTTATTGGCACTTATTAAATATGACCATATATAGACATCTCGTTAAAATGAAAAATCCTATACCTATCCATTAGGTTAGTAAAAAACAATTCAAAATTTAAATAAGATTACTGATTGCCCACGACTTATTTATATAATACATTCTACAGTCTTTATATTAATTAAAATTATGACATCTAAGCTTTAATGATCCAATAAAAAACACTTAACAATACACAATTTTTAATATAATTAAATCTAACAATAAAGCAACAAATAAGAGAAAAAATATCATTTAAAACTAAAATTCAATATTATTATTTTTTGTCAGTTGATTATAATTCACTTTTCTTTTGAGAGAAAAATACTCACTATAACAACTGACACCTTTAAAAATCGCACTTGTCAGAAGATACCAAATAAATATATTTATACCCAAGAAACTTCAAGATGCAGTTTTTAGCACCTGAAAATGGTCGTTAATTCTAGACATCAGCGAGTCCGCTATATCCGGTAGCGTTGTGGTGAAAAATTTGAAGAC
>NZ_JBEJZY010000076.1:0-9288 GCF_040256935.1 Photorhabdus viridis | reverse complement strand
GAAACCGCACCCGGATAAACGGGGTGAAGGGTTTGAGCTGCGTACCGATGACTGGGGCGCGATCCGTGCCGGGAAAGGGCTGTTTATCAGTGCGGATAAACAAGCCAACGCCAACGGGGAAGTACTGGCGATGAACCCGGCCATCAGTCTGGTCAAAGGTGCCGTCAACCAGGTAATGGAATGGGGAGCGGTAACCCAAACCCACCTGAATTATCAGCCGGATATCGAGAGCCTGAAAACCTATTTACAGGGCGTGGATCAACTGAAAATGGCGGCCATGCTGCTCAGTGCGCCGGAGGGGGTAGGGATTGTCAGCCCACAGAGCGTAATGGTGCAAAGTGGTCAGGCACTCTATGCCCAAAGTGCGGGCGAGGTACATATCGCCAGTGCCTGCCGAATTGGGGTGAATGCGACAAAGGCTATCTCCTTGTTAGCGCAAAGCGAAGGAATGCGCCTGGTATCGGGAAAAGGGCCGCTTGCTCTGGAGTCACACGGTGATGTTCTGGGTATCACGGCATTAAAAGATGTCACGGTCAATTCAACTCAGGGCCAGGTACAGATTATCGCCAAAAACGGCCTGACATTGGCGTGTGGCGGCGCGTATATCCGTCTGTCTCCGTCTGGGGAAATTGAAATGCACGGGCCGGGCCTGTTAAGCCTGAAAGGGCAGCACAAAATGGATGCCCCGGCGAAACAGGATTTTCCCTTACCTGATCTGCCTGAATCCGTGTGCAAAGAGTGCCTGAAAAAAGCGCAGGAGAGGGCGCAAGGGTTTGTTTTGAGGAAATAACCGATGAATGATGATCAAATAACCGACTGGATTGCCGTACTTGAGGCGTCAGCAAAGGATGTCGGCATGCATTGCCTCGATATCATTGTGGATCAATCCGGGGGCGAGTTCTCGCTGATCCCGGCGTTGAAGAGTTTTTCGCCTGAAATCAAATGGTGTTCGTTGTTTCAGGGATTGCCCGAAGAGATGAGGGGGGATGATGCGCCGGTATTGATCCGGATTGATTTGACACATCCCGGCCAGCAGCAATGGATGCAGGAAATTATCTTGCGCTTAAGGGAAGAACCGTTGCTGCTGATTTTATGCTCGTCATGGTCATTTGACCTGTTGTCTCAATATTTAATTCAATGTGCGGATGCCGCATACGCGGGACAGGCGGGTATTTTACGCTTTTTTGATCCGCGTATTTTTCCTGTGCTGTTTTCTCATGTGTTGGATGAGGCGCAGCAACAGCAATTACTCCGGCCTGTTCTGTTCTGGAGCTGGCTTGATCGTGACGGCGTTTCGAAGTTTCTTTTGGGTGAGGGGAATACCGAACCCGTTAATGACGCCATTGAGAAAATTGATCTCACGGATAAGCAACTGGCGTTCCTCCTGTGTGTTTCTGATGCGCATCAGCTTATGCCGCGATTGAATGAGAACGAATACCCGGACGTCTCGCGTGAGCAACTGTTTAACCACAGTTATGCCTTGATGGTCGAAGCATCTGACAAGCCTATTGTACTGGATGATGACCGGGCATCCTTTGTGCTTGGGCATCTCAAGTCCAGATTATCACCGATGTGAAGGAGTCGAAGATGAAAAAACAACAGCTTAGGCTGGCGGTTTTGTGTCTGTTATTGGTTGCTTGCAGCCAGTTTCCGGCGCAGGCGGGAACCATTGAGGCCATTAATCATACTAAATGGGCGATTAATCGGTTCAGTGTGGATGGTAATCCCGGTATCGATATTATCGGGCCGTACCAGGGTGGAGGGGGTGGCTGCTGCTATAGCGTGCCAGCGAAATGGAAACCGGGTATGGCGGTCCGGGTGGATTGGGAGACTGGAGCAGGAGGCTCGGAAGGATTCCCAGGGTTCGCTGATAGAGATAAATATTTGGCTTGGGAAAAAAAAATGAATGCTTATACACGCCAGCATAGCCGGGTAGTGCCGGTGCCCGATTATACCGGGCAGCGCACCTGCGGCATTACGGTGCATTTTTTACCCTGTGATCAGGTCAAAGTTACCACCTCTTGTAGCACCTATAACAGTCCCCATTATCCAATTAAAGAACCTTTAAAAATGAAGGAGCCGAAAGTATGTCCGAAGTAATGCATACAGGCATTTCAAGTCCAGATTATCACCGATATGAAGGAGTCGAAGATGAAAAAACAACAGCTTAGGTTGGCGGTTTTGTGTCTGTTATTGGTTGCTTGCAGCCAGTTTCCGGCGCAGGCGGGCGTGATTATCGCCATTAATCATACCCAGTGGGCGATTAACCGGTTCAGTGTGGATGGTAATCCCGGTATCGATATTATCGGGCCGTACCAGGGTGGAGGGGGAGGGTGCTGCTATAGCGTGCCAGCGAAATGGAAACCGGGAATGACGGTCCGGGTGGATTGGGAGACTGGAATAGGGAATACAGAAGGGTTCCCGGGTTATGACAAGTGGGATGAATATTTAGCGTGGGTAAAAAAAATGGATGCTTATACACGCCAACATAGCCGGGTAGTGCCAGTGCCCTATTATCAAAATGGCGGTGATACCTGCGGGATTACGGTGCACTTTTTGCCTTGTGATCAGATTAAAGTCACGACCTCTTGTGACGCCTACGGTAGTCCGAACTACCCAATTAAAGAACCTTTAAAAATGAAGGAGCCGAAAGTATGTCCGAAGTAATGTATACAGGCATATCAAGTCCAGATTATCACCGATGTGAAGGAATTGAAGATGAAAAAACAACAGCTTAGGCTGGCGGTTTTGTGTCTGTTATTGGTTGCTTGCAGCCAGTCTCCGGCGCAGGCGGGAACCATTGAGGCCATTAATCATACTAAATGGGCGATTAATCGGTTCAGTGTGGATGGTAATCCCGGTATCGATATTATCGGGCCGTACCAGGGTGGAGGGGGTGGCTGCTGCTATAGCGTGCCAGCGAAATGGAAACCGGGTATGGCGGTCCGGGTGGATTGGGAGACTGGAGCAGGGGGCTCGGAAGGATTCCCAGGGTTCGCTGATAGAGATAAATATTTGGCTTGGGAAAAAAAATGAATGCTTATACACGCCAGCATCGTCAGGTGGTGCCAGTGCCCTATTATCAAAATGGCGGTGATACCTGCGGGATTACGGTGCACTTTTTGCCTTGTGATCAGATTAAAGTCACGACCTCTTGTGACGCCTACGGTAGCCCAAACTACCCGATAAAAGAACCTTTAGAAATGAAGGAGCCGAAAGTATGTCCGAAGTAATGCATACAGGCATTTCAAGTCCAGATTATCACCGATATGAAGGAGTCGAAGATGAAAAAACAACAGCTTAGGTTGGCGGTTTTGTGTCTGTTACTGGTTGTTTGCAGCCAGTTTCCGGCGCAGGCGGGCGTGATTATCGCCATTAATCATACCAAATGGGCGATTAACCGGTTCAGTGTGGATGATACGCCGGGTATCGATAGTATTGGGCCGTATCAGGGCGGTGGGGGGGGTGGTTGCTATAGCGTACCGGAGAAGTGGCGATCTGGTATGACGGTCCGGGTGGATTGGGAGACTGGCGTGGGGGAAATGGATGGTTTTCCCGGTTTTGCGGATAGAGAAAAATATTATGCATGGAAAAACAAAATTGATGCCCAGAAACGCCAACATAGTCAGGTGGTGCCAGTGCCCTATTATCAAAATGGCGGTGATACCTGCGGCATTACGGTGCACTTCTTACCCTGTGATCAGGTCAAAGTCACCACGTCCTGTGACGCCTACGGTAGCCCAAACTACCCGATAAAAGAACCTTTAAAAATGAAGGAGCCGAAAGTATGTCCGAAGTAATGCATACAGGCATCTCAAGTCCAGATTATCACCGATGTGAAGGAGTCAAAGATGAAAAAACAACAGCTTAGGCTGGCGGTTTTGTGTCTGTTATTGGTTGCTTGCAGCCAGTTTCCAGCGCAGGCGGGCGTGATTATCGCCATTAATCATACCAAATGGGCGATTAATCGGTTCAGTGTGGATGATACACCGGGTATCGATATTATCGGACCGTATCAGGGTGGAGGGGGGGGGTGCTGCTATCGGGTTCCGGAGAAATGGAAACCGGGAATGACGGTCCGGGTGGATTGGGAAACCGGTGAGGCATCAACAAAGGGATTTCCCGGTTTTGCTGATGAAGAGAAATATTTGGCTTGGCGTAATAAATTACGGGCTAATAATCGCCAACATAGCCGGGTAGTGCCAGTGCCCTATTATCAGAATGGCGGTGATACCTGCGGCATTACGGTGCACTTCTTGCCTTGTGATCAGATTAAAGTCACGACCTCTTGTGACGCCTACGGTAGTCCGAACTACCCGATAAAAGAACCTTTAAAAATGAAGGAGCCGAAAGTATGTCCGAAATAAATCATAACGATGCTGTCTGGTTGCCAGCCCCCTTCCCGGCTCAGGGACGGTTGCCGGCCAAAAGCTATCTGGTCGGGCAAAATTGTCACCGTCAGACCAGTGATGAAAGGGCCTACCATCAGGAATTGTGTCTGGCGGCGGATCGTCGGGTGGTGCCGCCCTGCTGTAAGACCCTGCATGTCAGCTTGTTTTTTGATGGGACCGGCAATAATTTATATAACGACCTTTATCAGGCCGTTCCACACCACCCGACCAATATTGCCCGTCTTTTCCAGACGACGATTGGGGCCGGTTATGCCGGTGGTGCAGCGGGTAAGCTGTTGCTGGATGATGTCGACAGCACAGGCGGAAAGTACTTTAAGTATTATATTCCCGGTGTGGGTACCCCCTTCCCGGAAATTAATGATCTGGATTACACCACTTTAGGACTGGCCGCTGCTGACCGGGGCGAAGATCGGATCAACTGGGCGTTGCTGCGGCTGATTGATGTCCTCGGTTTTAGCCTGACACAAAAACAGATGACCAACAGTGAAAGCCAAAAATCCCTTGAGGCGATGGCCACCACATGGCACACGCTGGGCTTGGGTGGCGCGCATAACCGTTATGGCGAGTTTTATAAGCAGTTTGCCCGCTTAAAACGTGAGCTGGTCATAGCCCGCAGCCAGCCGGGACGGGGCAAATCCAAACTGCTGGGGATGAAGTTGTATGTGTATGGTTTCTCCCGCGGGGCCGCGGAGGCGCGGGCCTTTGTCAACTGGCTGGCCGAACTGTTGCCGCCACCCAGGGGAGATAACCTGAAACCGTCACAGTGTTTGCAAGCGAAAAACGAAACCGACCCGGATGGTAACCTGCCCATCAGTGTGGAGTTTCTCGGGCTGTTTGATACGGTGGCGTCGGTCGGGGGGAGCCATATGGTTCCGGTGGTTGAAGGCCATATGGCCTGGGCTGACGGCACGCAGGAGCTGCCAGCGGAGGCGACATACGGTGGTCTGGTGAAACGCTGTGTGCATCTGGTCTCGACCCATGAACAGCGGCTGAGTTTCCCAATGGATTCCATTCGCCGTTCGGACGGCACTTACCCGACAGGCAGTACCGAGGTGATTTATCCCGGGGTGCATTCTGATTTGGGCGGGGGTTATCCACCGGGAGAACAGGGCAAGTCAATAGGTAAAACAGATGCACTGCTATTGTCCCAAATTGCTTTGCATGAGATGTATGCAGCGGCTTTTGATTCCGGTGCACCTTTAAAAGTGCCAGAAGATGCTTTGCCTACAGATTTAGCCAGAAATGCTTGGCGTAAAATGCCACTGGATGTAGTTGATGAATTTCTCATTAGCTCGCAGCTAGTCAACCGCTTCAACGCCTGGCGTCACGTCACCCTGGGCCTGGAGATGCCCAAACACCCTCTATCGGAAGAGGACGCTGCCCGCTTTGAACCGGTACGGTCAACTGTGGCGCTGGAGCAGGCCATGAAAAACCAGATGGACTGGCTGACCGCCTGGCGTATCAACCGTTACGCCGGCGGTACGCTGCTCAGTGCGCCGTTTTTCCATGAAGCCCCCAACCGTGATGCGAAAACAGCCCACTATGCGCAAAGTCAGCAGGCGCAGGAAGAAAAGCAGCAGGCGGTGTTAAAGCAACGGAAAGCCCAGCGGACGGCTTTTGCGTCCAGCGGTGGGCGGGGAGAGCCCCCGGTGTTGGTCCCGGGCGTGCCGGATTTTGACCCGGAAACTGCCCAGAATCAGTTGCGGGAAGCGGCAGCGGAATTTAGCCGTGACTACCGGGGAGACCGGCGGGAGACACACACTGTGAAGCAATTTGTTGTCGATAACATTCTGGGCAATGCCCTTTATCTGTTGAACAGTGATGATGAGGACAAGGAATATCAGCAAATGAAAGCGGCGGGAGAAGCGTTGGTCAAACCGCTTTTCCTGACGGCGCCGGTGGGAAAAGTGGGTCAACCAGAATCCCCGACGTCATTACTGGTGGCCCTGTATGACAATCAGGTGCATGATTCCCGCGCCTGGTTTATGTACTCTACGCTGGATACGCGTGAACCGGAGGGCGGTTATTTCCGTTACCGGGTGATTTACTTCGGCAAAGTGTGTAATAAACCCCTGTCGCTTTTGACGGTGGCCGGCAATGTGGTCGGGGCCGCGTCACCGGTTGGCAGTGTCTTGTTTATCTTCAAACGGAAAAAAGTCGGCAACATGGTGGCGGATGCCATCAACGAAGCTCACTTCACTCCGCTGGACGTGAGCGCCCACGATTTATCCACCCGAGAGCTGATCCCCCTGTTACCGGACGCGGCGCAGACGAAGGCATTCACCCATCATGTGGGCGAGGTGACGAGTCAGCAGAGACAGTTTATTGAAGCGCGGCGAGTGCAAATCGGCAAAGAAAAGCTTAAGGCACGTTGGGCAGGAAAGACGGTGAAACCAACCCCGTCAGGGGGACCGGAGAAATGAAGAACGTTATCCGTCAGGGCGACAGCCTGCGTGAATACGGCGGCAAGGTATTATCGGGTCACTATCTGTGTTTTGGTCAACCGATCGCCTGCAAGGGTGATCCGGTTCAGTGTCATCACCATGGCATGACCACCATTGCTCAGGGGAGTGCATCCTGCCTGATAGCGGGTCAGCCGGTGGCATTACACGGTCATCGTTGTGAATGCGGTTGTACGTTAGTCAGCTCTTTTCCCGATTATCAGGTGGCGTCATGAAAACCTGTCCCCTTTTTCCGCCTTACCGTCAGGCTTCCCCTCCCCGTTTTAAACGCTGGTTGGCCGTAGGCGCCGGCGGGGTATTGCTGGTCAGTAATATCGTCGCGCTGATAAGACCTGAAATCGGTGACACTTCAGCCTTATACGCCATGATCCCCGGACTGGCGGCGTTATGGCTGTTATGTCTGCTATTCCGCTGGCTGTTTTACCGTTTTGCCCGGCATAACGCCTGGATTTATCAGCAACAGGTTGAGTGGGTGCAACAACGTTGGTGGCGTAAACATCGTCAGCCGATGGCGCTGGCAGACTGGGTGTTGGTCGGGCCGCTGGGGAGCTCGCCTGATGTGTGGCTGAGTGTGATTAATCAGTCCCATTGTCGCCCGGAGCCCCTCAGGGAAAAAACCGGTCCGGCCGTTCGCCTGTTGCGTTCTTTTGTCTCGGATAGTGAGCAACGGGAAATCCAGCTGGCGAAAATGGCGGTGAATCAGTGGCGGAGTCAGCATCAGAACCCCTTGAAATGTACGCCGCTGCACTGTTACTGGCTGGGCTCTGCTGCTGTCTGGCCGGGATTTGCCGCCCAGATGGCGGTGCAGTTTCCTGATGTGGTGTTACCCGAACAGCCGCAATATTGGCGTGGTATTGACACCCTGGATGAGATGATTGACCGGCTGAATGCGACAACGGGCAGTCAGGCGACTATTTTGTGCGCCGGTTGTCAGTGTGTAGTCAGTGAAGCGGAGTCAGCCTTACCGGCGGGTGAAGCGGCTTTTATTTGGTTGCTGAAAAAAACCGGCAAGGTGGCGTTGACCCGCGGTGAATATTTTCAGACTCAAGATGATGAACAGGTTATGGATGTGGCGGCCCGGGCGCTGATGCAGGCGGATATCACCCAGCCACCGGAACCCTGTTTTCTGTTTTCCCAGCCGGATGTTTCCTCACTGGAAGAGACCGGCTGGAATGTCACTCAACATGTGCAGGATCTCAACTGGGGCAATATTGGCGGGATGGAAGCGGTCGTGGTGCAAACACTGGCGGCTATCTCGGCGGAAAATACCGGCCAGCCCTGTGGGTGGTTAGCCCGTGATCCTCAACATGCTTTAGCGTTTGGAATAGTGAAATCTTATGGCACTGCAAGAGAATAAATTACCCCCTGTTTCAGTAGTGAATACGCTCATCTTACTGGTGGGAACCATTACCCTGTTGGTTTCGTTAGTCGGCCTGGGATGGTGGTTTTGGGGCGAACACCAAACCACGGATACCGAGACGTTTAATCATTTGTTACGGGTTTGTGGAATAGCCTGGGTGCTCATGGTAGTGGTGAGTATGCTGGGTTTTATCACAGTCACGTTGTTTGTCAAAAACAAAGTGACTGACACGAAGCCGGATACCCGGCCACTTTTTCCCGTCAGCAAACCGTATAATTATGGTGACTTAGGCGATCGCCTGCACCGTCGTTATGGCCTGTTCTGGGGGTATAAAGTCCGTATCTTGCTGGTGATGGGTGAGGCGGAACAGGTGGAAGCCATCGCGCCGGGGCTGACTACCCAACACTGGCTGGAGGGCCATCGCACGCTCCTGCTATGGGGCGGCAGTTTACAACACACGGAACCCGATGCCGCGCAACTGGCGGCCCTGCGTCGCTTGCGCCGTTTCCGTCCGCTCAATGGCATCGTCTGGGCATTGACCGAACAACAAAGCGCGCAGCCGGTCTGGCTAGATAAAGCCCTGCGGATGTTGCAGAAACAGGCCCGACAGTTGCACTGGCAGGCACCCGTCTATTTGTGGCAGGTGTGTCACAGTCTCTGGTCACAGGAAGGGCGGGCGACTCAGGCGGTGGGCAGCTTTTTTCCTGAACGCTGTACCCCCGAGATTGTGGAGACCCAGCTGCAACAGTTGATTGACCCGATACGCAGGCGGGGGATGCAGCAACTGTTGCTCGAGAATGCCCATGATTTTTTGTATCGGCTGGCCTCCACCCTGGAGAAAAAAGGCATTGCCCACTGGCGCAGGGTGTTGACACCGTGGTTAGCGGAGTACAGTGAGGTGGTGTTGCTGCGCGGGTTGATGTTCAGTCTGCCGCTGAAAGCAACCCCGGATGCAGGACCGCAAAACTGGTTGCCCGATACCGCCTGGCAGGGGGTGTTGGCTGACAGCCGGCACCGGCACGGCAGACGAGTCGGACGTATCCAGCGGCGCAAC
>NZ_JBEJZY010000075.1:0-9804 GCF_040256935.1 Photorhabdus viridis | reverse complement strand
AGTCTATTAGGTAATCATCAACCCACCAGGATAATACTTAATCCAGTCAATAGCAGCATTGGGGTTAAATGGCTCAATACTCAGTCCTTCCAGGCATTGCCAGAGTTCCTGAGTGTTCTGGGCGGTAATAACAATACAGTCCGGCATCACCCGGATTTTTAGTGGCATTCCAAAGGTAAATCCCGCTTCCTGTAACCATTTTCCTTTTAAAGAAATGCCGTTTTTAGCTACCTTGCCAAAACGTTCAGCTTGGGAAATTCGGCGAATTGTTTTATTATCGCGTTTAGCCATAATTAACTACCTTATATAGTTAGTTGTGGTAAGCAGGGTTATCGGGTGGCAGCCCGGTAGCTCTGCGTCAGTGAAAATAGTCTCTCAATGTTGAATTATGAACGATAGGTTACCTTTCTGCAATAAAAATATGACCTATAGTTTACCTAGGTTTTTCGTTGTCAGGCAGTCCATTGAGGGCGTCATTCCAGTGTTGATCCCGTTCTATATTATTCACTATTTTGCTGATCCATGTTTCTGATTTGCCCCACCGTATAGCCAGCTCGCGGCGCGTCCAGCCTTTTCGTTTCATTTCAGACTTAAACAATTCTGGCGGTATACGTTTCAAAATTACTCCACAAATATAAACTGTTTATCGACACATCATAGTATAGCCATTTCGCCGATAGGGTGACATTGGTAAATAAAATGACCGCTTAAGTGGCACAAGCCGAACTCCATGAGCATAGGATATGCCACACCAGAAATACCTATCACTAAGGTGATTGTTATATGAAGTTGGGTTACATGCATGCGTCAAAAACTGACGGTATCAAGTGCTGGATTTATGAATAATGCCCTATGAGGCAGAGATCTGGTGAGGCATTTTATTTTGTACTATGAATTATAAAATAGAGGTAGTTGCTGCTACAGACATAAAAAAACCAACCTAATTATGGTTGGTTTTTCCAAAAGCTCCGCGGCTCCTTTGCGTATCCTTTTGTGTCCCTTCATTGTCCGGTCAGTGTCCAATCAACTTTGCTAACTCACTGTTTTTAAAGCTGTTGTCCTATCACTGTCCCTACTAAATTGGTGGAGCTGGCGGGAGTTGAACCCGCGTCCGAAATTCCTACATCCTCGGTACTACATGCTTAGTCTAATCTTTACATTCACTTGCCAGCTGCGGACAGACACGCCACTAACAAACTAGCCTGATTAGATTTAACGCTTCAACCCCAGGCAAGGCATCCACGCGATCTCTTTTGGGTTTGACCTCTCCTGATCCCCGTCCTAAGAGCGGAGGCTAGGGAGAGAGGGCGATATGCAGGTTATTAAGCTGCTATTGCGTATTGTTCGTCGTTTGCGACTATTTTTTTGCGGCTTTTTACGAGGCCAACCGCCCCTCGGCATGCACCTTGGGTTTCGCGAATCCCGTCGAATCCAGAATCAGCCCCAAGTATGTCAAAAGCAAGTATATCAGAATATTAAACTATAATGCCAGAGATTATCGTCCGGCATTTTTCATAATACGTGCTTTGTCTAATTTCCATTCATGTTCTTTGATATCTGAACGTTTATCGTGCGCCTTCTTACCTTTTGCTACGCCAATCTTGACTTTGCACCAGGCGTTTTTCCAATAGAGGGATAAGGCAACAACGGTATAACCTTCACGATTGACTCGACCATATAATGAGTCAAGTTCGCGCTGATTAAGTAAGAGTTTGCGTGAACGCATAGGATCACAGACGACATGGGAAGAAGCTACATTTAACGGAGTGATGGTGGCACCAAAAAGATAAGCGTCGCCATCTTTGAGTAAAACGTAACTGTCGCTGATATTTGCTTTACCAGCGCGCAGTGATTTGACTTCCCATCCTTGTAACGAGAGGCCCGCCTCAAATTCTTCTTCAATGAAGTATTCGTGGCGGGCTCGTCTATTCATGGCAATGGTTGCCGAACCGGGTTTGTGTGCTTTTTTCTTTGTCATAGTGTATGCATTATACTGAATGCTTTGATGAAAGAAATCTTTTCCCGCAGCATATTTGCTGATTAATGAGTATTTATTGCATTATACGCTGACAGGTTTTTCTTTAATCACGTATAGGTGATATTATTTGCCACAATTGGGCCTTACAGGAAATGATATGCCACAGATTAGTCGCTCTGCGTTAGTACCGTACAGCGTGGAACAAATGTACAAATTGGTCAATGATGTGAGTTCTTATCCGGATTTTCTTCCAGGGTGTGTCGGCAGCCGTGTGTTGAGCATCAGTCGTCATGAAATGACTGCGTCAGTCGATGTTTCCAAGGCGGGTATAAGCAAGACTTTTGTTACCCGGAATATCCTGGCTGATAACCAAAGCATTAATATGCAACTGGTGGATGGGCCTTTTCGTAAGTTGATGGGAGGCTGGCAGTTCATACCTCTGAGTGAAGATGCCTGTAAAGTTGAGCTTCACCTTGATTTTGAATTTACTAATAAGCTGATTGAATTAGCTTTCGGCAAGATTTTTAAGGAGTTGGCCGGAAGTATGATACAGGCTTTTACTCTGCGTGCTCGCGAGGTTTATAGTGCCTGATATCAATGTCGAGGTTGTTTATGCATTGCCTGACCGCCAATATCTGCGTACTGTGAAATTGTCGCAAGGGGCGACTGTAGAGCAGGCAATTGTTGCGTCAGGTCTGCTGACTTTACGTAATGATATTGATCTGCAAAAAAATAAAGTTGGAATTTATAGCCGTCCCGCCAAGCTGACGGATATTTTGGAAGAGGGTGATAGGGTGGAAATTTATCGCCCATTGTTAGCCGATCCAAAAGAAATGCGTCGTAAGCGTGCTGAACGGGCTAAAAATAATGTTCAATAATTTGTCAATAGACAGCCAGTCATCTGTATTTTATGACTTGCTGTCTATATCTCTTTGATTATTGAAGATTCTCAGTAAGTGAGTTTTCGTTTTTAATGTCAGTCAGTACACCTTTACTGTCAAACGTCAGTGTTAGGGTTTGCTGAGTCACTTTTTCATGCCCAGGTTGCTGACGAAACACATAAAACCATGTTTGAGTACCAAACGGGTCTTGTAACATGGGTGTTCCTAATGTATAGGCTACCTGTTGCTGGGTCATCCCTTTGTGGATTTTTGATACATTAGCAGGTGTCAGATAGTTCCCCTGATTAATGTCAGGGCGATAAACAACCCGTTCCAGTGTAGAGCAACCCGCAGTCAGCATAACGAATGATACAGCAGCGGCAGTCAACATTTTACAGCGCATGGTAATTACATTCCTTTAGGAGTCAGGATGTTGATAATAATAGACCTTGACGAGATTGAAAACCTCTACAAGTTTTAGCTATGACCCCAAATATCCGTAAAAGTTGTGTCATATTATCCTGTCAGCAGCTCTTTTGCGTTCGCCAAGGTATTTTTTGTGACTTCACTACCTGCCAGAAGCCGCGCCAGCTCTTGTAATCTGGCTTTCTTGTCCAGTAATTGCATTTGAGTTTCTGTTTCTTCACCATCGGTCTGTTTACTGACATAAAAATGCTGGTGACCGCAACCGGCTACTTGAGGCAGGTGAGTGACGCACATGACCTGTGTAGACTCGCCTAATTCACGTAACAGACGACCGACAATTGCGGCTGTCGGGCCACTGATACCCACATCCACTTCATCGAATATCAGGGCTGAAGTTTCCATTTTCTTGGCCGTTATAACCTGAATTGCCAGTGCAATACGGGAAAGTTCACCACCCGACGCGACTTTTGCCAGTGATTGGTGTGGCTGACCAGGGTTAGTGGTGACATTAAATTCAACTTTATCTGCGCCATCAGCATTTAAGTGTTCAGGCGCAAAAGAGACATCAACGGTCAAGCGACCATGAGGCATGGAAAGCTGATGCATACTGTTAGTAATTAGCCCACTTAACTCTTTAGCGTATTGTTGGCGAACCAGATGCAGCCTTTCTGCTACTTCTAATGCTTGTTTATGGTGTCTGTTGACCTGTTCGCAGAGATGAGCGCAATCATCTTCTTGTTGTGCCAGCAGTTGCTGTTCTTCCCGTAATTGTTGATGTAGTGAGGGAAGCGCTTCCGGTACAACATGGTGTTTCCGGGCGACTCTGATTTGCTGCGAAATTTTTTGTTCCAGTTCAAATAGGCGATTTGGATCCATATCCAGTTGATCACCATAGTGGCGGAGTTCATCACTGACTTCATTAATTTGGATGGATGCTTCTTCCAGCATAGTCAGCAGGTTACCGAATTTATCATCCATTGTGATGAGTTCTGCCAATTCGTGTTTAGCGTGATTTAGCAGGCTGATAATATTTTGCTCATCATTATCACTCAGTAGCAGGAGTGCATTCTGACTGACCGATAATAGCTGACCACGGTTTGCCAACCGTTTGTATTCATTATCTTGTTCTTGATATTCACCTGGCTGCGGGGCTAATTCATTTAGCTCTTTCAGGTGATATTCCAGCAACTGTTGACGAGATTGGCGCTCAAGAGCCTGTTGCTGGAATTGTGCCAGATCCTGACAGCTTTGGTGCCATTTCTGATAGACCTGTTTCATCTCATTTTGCAGATTGAACTGATTAGCATAAGTATCGAGCAGGCGTTTTTGGTGACCACTTTCCAAGAGTAATTGGTGGGCGTGCTGGCCGTGAATCTGGATAAGGTGAGCGCCCAGTTCACGTAATTGGGAAAGTGGTACAGCCGTACCATTGATAAAACCCCTTGAGCGGCCATCTAAAGTTATGGTACGGCGCAGCAAGCATTCATTATTGTCATCAAGTTGACGTTCTCCCAGCCATTGACGGGCAGAAGGTGCATCAGAAAGAGAAAAATGGGCGCAAATATCAGCACGGGAAGCGCCGTTACGTACCATGTTGGTCTCACCGCGATTGCCCAGACATAAACCTAATGCATCAATTGCGATAGATTTACCGGCGCCGGTTTCACCCGTGATGGCTGTCATACCTGACCGGAAATCAATTTCAAGCTCACGAACAATGGCAAAGTTGCTAATAGTTAACTGGGTGAGCATCATGCCTCTCCTGTGTATAAAAACACCTCTGTATTTTCATACAGTATAAACTGGTTTTTTATACAGTAAAGTAGTGAAGCTTGTTTTTTTAGAACATTTTTTTAGACCAGCTTAGTTTTGTGCTTAATGTATTGAAGTAATTATAATCTTTAGGATGGATGAGATTGAGCTTCTGTTTGCTGCGGCTAATAATTACATCCTCTCCACCCTGTATAGGTAGAACTATCTGGCTATCACAACTGACTTCATAATCGTTGCTGTTTTGGGAAAACTTCAGTCTAATGCTGCTTTCGCTACTGATGACCAATGGGCGGGCAGATAATGTATGCGGGAACATCGGTACCAGGACGATAGCATCTAGGTTAGGTGTTAGAATTGGCCCCCCTGCGGAGAGTGAGTAAGCGGTCGAACCTGTTGGTGTTGCGATAATCAATCCGTCAGAGCGTTGGGAAAAAGCAAAACGTTCATCAATATAAACTTCGAATTCAATCATGTGAGCCACTTTCCCAGGATGGAGCACGACTTCGTTAATTGCGGTACTGATACGAGGTTTCTGGCCGTTTCTTCTGACCAGTGCTTCTAGCAGGAAACGTTGTTCATTCCTGTATTCGCCATCCAGTACTTCAGAAAGTTGTTGCAGAGCATTATCAGGATCTAAGTCCGTCAGAAAACCCAGATTACCTCTGTTAATCCCAATGACTTTAATATCATAACGGGAAAGAACCCGGGCAGCCCCCAGCATATTGCCGTCGCCACCAACAACCACGGCTAAATCAGCTTGTTTACCAATTTCAGTCAGGCCACCGGTCTGTGCATCTTGTAAACCGATATCTTTGGCTACCTGGCGATCAACAATGACGCAGTAACCTTTGGATTTTAACCAATGATAAAGCATCTCATGAGTGGCGAGTGCTTCTGGATGACGAGGATGACCAACAATACCAATGCATTTGAATTTTTTATTCATCGTTGTAATTTCCTTCAGCAAGAGGTTTTGTCCTCACAATATGACGGGTTCCCTTGAATCCCCAGTTTAGATCCCCATAATAAGCTAAGTAGTGAGATTAATGCCAAATACGCGGAGATATTCATGAGTAGTAAAGAACAAAAAATGCCTGACGAGCAAGTCTCGGAAGATATGGAAGTTGTATCTGAACAGCAAAACAGTGCGGATAAAGCAGAAGCATCAGAGACTGAAAGCGTTGTTGAGCCACGGGTCGCAGAGCTGGAAGAACAGCTCAGACAGGCGCAACAGCGTGAACGTGACGCCATTTTGCGTGCTAAAGCTGAAGTTGAAAATATCCGTCGTCGTACTGAGCAAGACATAGAAAAAGCCCATAAATTCGCGCTGGAAAGATTTGCTAATGAACTGTTGCCGGTGATTGATAATCTTGAGCGTGCTCTGGAGGCAGCAGATCGCACCAATACCGAAATAGCGCCAATGCTTGAAGGTATTGAACTGACGTTGAAATCCTTCCTGGGGGCTGTTGGTAAATTTGGTATTGAAGTTGTCGGCGACACTGATATTCCTTTTAATCCTGAAGTCCATCAGGCCATGACCATGATGGAATCCGATCAGCATGAGCCGAATCATGTCATGATGGTCATGCAGAAAGGGTATACTTTAAATGGCCGCTTATTGCGCCCGGCAATGGTAGCCGTATCAAAGTAATTTTAGTTCAGTGTAGATAATCAATGCCGCTCCAACCGGGGCGGCATTTTTTTACTGTAGCAACTCAGGTGTCCAGTTAATTGGCGCCATTCCTTGTTTTTCCAGGAATTCATTGGCTTTTGAAAAGTGTTTACAGCCAAAGAATCCTCTGTGAGCAGACAGCGGAGATGGATGAGGTGCTTTGAGGACATGCTGTTTATTGGCATCAATAAGGTTGCCTTTTTTCTGGGCGTGAGATCCCCAAAGAAGAAAAACTACGCCTGAACGGTGCTCGTTAATCGCAGCAATGACTTTATCAGTGAAAGTTTCCCAGCCCAGATTGGCGTGAGAGTGAGCGTTACCACGTTCTACGGTTAATACGGTATTGAGGAGGAGTACCCCTTGTTTGGCCCAACCGATGAGGCAGCCGTGATTTGGGCATTGGAAGCCGGGTATATCGGATACCAGCTCTTTGTACATATTAACCAGTGAAGGTGGCGCAGGAATGCCAGGTTGGACTGAGAAAGAGAGACCATGTGCTTGATTCGGGCCGTGGTAAGGGTCTTGCCCAAGTATCACAACCTTAATATCAGCCAATTCGGTGTAGCGGAATGCATTAAATACATCCTGTTGCGGCGGATAAATGGTTTTACCTGCCTGACGTTCTTTAGCGACATAAGCCAGTGTGTCGAGAAAATAAGGTTGTTTTTTCTCGTTACCGATCACGTCGTGCCATGTGAGAGATGCGGACATAGCAAATCCTTTTTATATAATTACCAGATGGACGCTAGCTTACCGATTTCAAAATCAGAGGGAAACCTTTAATGAACACTAAAACGAAATTTTTGATAAATATTTCAATGCCGTAAATTATTTTTGAAAATTTATCAAAATAATTTCTTTGTAGTTAGCTATAAAAAATTATTTAAACCATAAGGTTGCAATATATTTATAGCGACTATATGAAATTAATTGAGCTGAATCAATGGGTATTCTCATTCATGTTGGTATACAAGCATTAGATATATTGGTTTGTTGCATGAATGTAGAGATAGAAATGATGACGGGTATCCAATTTACTGATAAACACTAGGTAGAAATTGATCTAGTATCAGAGATAGAAATCACAATTTATTAGTTTTGCTAACAATATTAAAACATTTGCTTAACCTTAAGTTATTTCCTGCCGATAGATTAATTGCACCAATTAAATAGCTAATTATTTTCAACTATCGTTAGGGAATTTTATGAGTTTATCAATTGGTCTCAATCTATCAATAGGTTCAGATTTTCCTGTTTTAAATAATCTTCAGCTTGTTACATCACCTTCTGTTCCAACCGAGAATATTAAGAAAGCGGCCCCTGAAGTCTCTTCGCTCTCAGAAACGACTAAAAAGAACAATAGAATTTATCAATCATTAGTTAATGAACAGAGTATTAACATCAATTTAAAATCAATGACAGGAATTAAAGCAGAACAGATTAATGGTAATCAATCTCATGAAATTGATTATATATTGGCTTTGATCTCTGATGATGTTTATATAAAAACCACTATGGGAATTGGTGATTATGTCCGTCTTTCTGATGGTGAGTTATTAAATGCAGGAATAGAACCGGCAAATTTGAGAAATGAAACAACGGGTTTTCAGGCAGGCATTTATCGTAGTGGTGATCTCCATATCGTTGCTTTTGCAGGTACTAACGATTTGAAAGATATATTGACTAATTTACGTCAAGGTTTTGGGTTTGATGAAGCGCAATACCATCAGGCTGTTGATTTAGCTCGTACTGCCAGAATGGCGTTTGGGGGAAATATGTTATTTACTGGACATTCTTTGGGGGGAGGATTAGCCGCAACAGCTGCATTATCAGTTGGAAAACCTGCGGTGATATTTAATTCAGCCGGTGTTTCCGACAATATGATGAAAAATCTGGGGCTTTCACCACAAGAGGGCAGAAATATCGCTGATAATGGATTGATACGGCATTATGTTGTGGAATATGATTTTCTTGATTCATTACAACAGAAACTGCCAGTGTCCCAGCCGATAGGGCATAAAATTTTACTGAAATATAATGGTGATTTGGGAGAATCGAATAAATGGTTGCCTTCTCTGATGCGTGGATTCAATGCACATTCTCTTAAAAAGGTGTTGGAATTATTAACGATATATAAACCTTGGATATCTTTGAATAATGAACAACAAGAAGAATCGTTGGTGATGCTTAACGAACCAAATCTAAGCGTTTCTGTATGATTGCAAAGGGATATTATGAAAATCTGTGAAGTCGTTGAGTTTGAATCTGAATCGAATTTTCAGCAGGATGAAGAAAATATAAATCCGTTGCAATGGGCGATATTCAATCAGCGAATGAATGATATTAATACTTTGCTGAAAGAGGGGGCTGATCCTGCTCAATCGGGTTTACAACAAGAAAGTGCTTTACATACGGCTGCAAAAATCAGTAATCCTGATTATCTCAAATCTTTATTATCAGTTGTGCCTGATGTGAATATTACTCATCCTGTCACTTTAGCAACGCCTCTACATGCTGCGGTTCAGGTAGGGAGAAAAATACAGGCTGAATTACTGCTGATGTCAGGAGCTAACCCCAATTTGGCTAATCGGATTGGGGATACTCCGTTACATATTGCAGCTAAAATTAATTCACCGGAACTGGCGTTGATATTGTTGAAGTCAGGTGCTGATCCTAAATTGCAAAACAAGCAGCAATCAACATTCCTGATGTATCTCAATCTCACACCGCTAAAAGCGCGGAGCTGTGAGATGCAAGCGGAATATGATGAAGTCAATCATTGGCTGAAAGCTCAGCAAGTCAGCCGATATTATTTTAAGTAAGATAAAAACGTGCTATTTAGCCTCTCTTTTTACCTGGTATTTTTGCGTTTTACGCCTCACTTCTCTCTCATCAATTTTTCGACGATGGTATTCAGGGGTCTGTTTGTCTTTCTTCAACGCAGAACGAGTAATCATGACGGTGCAGGGTGAGATCTCACATTTTTAATAAGGTTATTTTGGTTAAATAAAAATCAGAATATGACTTTTTATAGGCATTTCTCTCATTAAAACGTTAAGATCTCTCCCTTCCAT
>NZ_JBEJZY010000074.1:0-11409 GCF_040256935.1 Photorhabdus viridis | reverse complement strand
AGAGCCTACGTTCAGAGTCAGTCAACGCCAGATTGATCTTTAAAGCCCTGCGGGCTTTTCGCCTTATATCCCCGCCCGCACTGGGCGAGGGTTTACGGCGTTTTTCGCTAAGATCATGAATGTTTGGCTCAGGTTTGCCATATCTGCAACATAAGATTCTCCGTAGAGATTTTGATAATGACTAACGATAGCGGAGATTTCATGACCATCACCAAAACGAATTTTTCCTTTACCCAGTAACGATTGACTATCTTCAGAAGTGTTATATTAGGATATAACATGGTACGAATAAATCCATGTTGTAATATATAAATAACGTTTCATAATTTTGCCACACATGACCTTCTTCAACCCATTGTTATACATGGAATTATAAGTAGTAATAAGATGTATCGCTATTTTGGAATCTTATTTATACTCTGGGAGCAGAATATCTTAACATCGTGTTTGATAGGAAAGAATAATGCCGAAAATAATTTATTACGTCGCTGCAACAATAGATGGTTACATTGCTAATAATACCCACAGTCTGGATTGATTGGATGAATTTGAGCTTGGAGATGACGCAACACCTTATGATGATTTTTACCAAGGTATTGGTGCCTTGATTATGGGTTCGGGAACATACGAATGGATAATGGAAAATTCATCGGATGATTGGCCATACAAAAATATTCCCGCATTTGTTCTTTCTCATCGGACATTGCTAAAGCCTGAAAGGCTGAATATTACCATAACCAATAAAGCAGCAGGAGATATTGCTGCTGTGGCGAAGAAAGCAGCTAATGGTAACAATGTCTGGTTAGTGGGAGGCGGTAAAACTGCTGCGTATTTTGCCGAGGCCGGTGAATTACAGCAAGTATTCTTGACCACGATTCCGGTATTTTTAGGCACAGGTATTGAAGTTCTTCCTGTGAATGAAAAAGTGAGTGTTACATCTAAAACTCAACGTTTTTTACGTAGCGGCGCTATTGAAACCCTATTAGATGTAAATATAAATTAATACAATATCCTATAAATTATCGATATTAAATTATTTTATTTTGACAAAATAAAATAATAAAGTTTTTATTGTGCCATGTTGATGGAGAAAAAGTGGCGCGATTATCTGAATGGCGCCATAATCGCGCCATATTCTTACTCGAATTCGTTCATCTGTGAAAATATCTACACTAATCATTCAATTAAATTGTTTTTGTTAGTAAATCAGCCCCTTCACTATGTTATCGCATCAGGATTTAAGCTTGTACCGCTAAAGACTGAATGCGATTCACATATGATTGTATTGACATCGCTAAACACCCATCAGTATTTTCATCTTAACTTGGTCAGACATTATATATGCAGGGTTGCTGGCATAGATGAACCCTTGATGAAACGGTACAAATCTTTCACCTAGTTATCTTTATTTATCAAATGGATGGATAAGGTTAGTCACGTTATCAAGTTGTTCCTTGCAATACGATGTCGCTTTAATTCTGGTTTGTGCTTAGACAGATAAACCGGAAATTTATCTGTTTAAGTAAGGCATCTTTATACAGGATTATCCTAAAAAAACAGAAAGTAGTATTTTTTTGATCTAAATTTTCGCATTATGTTCTAAAAGTAGGCAAAATAAATGTTTAAGTAAGGATTTTAAATGGAAATACCAATTTATTTTCAATATTGGGGTAAGGCGAAGCGAACATCAGAAGCTAAGAGTACAAATTATCATCTACTTCCTTATCATTGCTTGGATGTTGCGGCTGTCGGCATGCAGTTGCTTTCTTTAGAAAGATCGCTGATTAAAGATCTCACTAATTTTTTAGCGTTATCGACAAAGCAGTTACAAGGTATTGTCTCTTTTGCACTGGCGTTGCATGATATTGGTAAATTTGCATCTGCTTTTCAAAAATTATTTCCCAGTCAGTCAGTCGGTCTGTATCGACCTTATTGCTGTAAAGGCTATGATGGACGTTATTTTTGTCATGACCGTATGGGGCTGTATTTTTGGGAAAATATCAAACCGAAGTTGCTTAATAAGCTGATTAATATTGAGAATATTAAACGGAGAGAACAGCAAGAGATTTTCGATACCTTAATGGTGCTGATAGACTGTGTATTAGGACATCATGGTCAGCCAATAGATAAAACAGACTATAAAGCTATCGAATATTTTACTGAACCCCATAATCTCAATGCGGCCACACTCTTTGCTCACCATTTAATTGAATTACTCCAACCTGAGTTTCCTATTGAAAAATTACAATCCAAAGAATGGCGACGGCGATTAGAGCAAGTGAGCTGGCAGTTTGCTGGTATTGCGATATTGGCGGATTGGATCGGTTCTGATAATCGCTATTTTGTATATCAATCTGAACCTATGCCATTAGCAGATTATTGGCAACATGCTAAAACCATGGCAAAAAAAGCGGTGATGGCGACAGATTTAGGCAAGGTACCGATGGTAAAGCCATTTATTTCTATTCAGAATCATTACGGTTTTGCTGCGACGCCATTGCAGAAGTGGGCTGAATCAATACCTGTAGATGATTCTCCTCAACTCTTTATTTTAGAAGATGTTACCGGGGCAGGAAAAACAGAAGCGGCATTAGCGCTGACACATCGTTTAATGCAAATAAAAGCAGCCGATGGTTTTTATTTCGGTTTACCTGACATGACCTCTTCCAATGCAATGTTTCACCGGATTGCTGAATATTATCAGCAAATGCTATCAACAGATGATGGCAGTAAACCCGGTATTATTTTGTCTCATAGCGCACAAGAGATGAATGCTCAATTTCATGAAGCCATTCTGGCGTTAGGTCACCCAGACAGAAGTTATGGTGAAACAGATATCTCCACTTCAGCACAGTGCAATCAATGGCTGGCGGATCCACGTAAGAAAGCATTGTTAGCGCCTGTTGGAATAGGCGCTATTGATCAGGCTTTATTGGCTGTATTACCCAGACGTTATCAGGCCCTGAGATTATTTGGGCTTAATCGTAAAGTATTAATTGTTGATGAAGTTTATGCTGCTGATGAATTTATGTTTAATTTATTGGAAAATTTATTAGCTCTGCATCTCTATCAAGGTGGTTCAGCTATTTTGCTGACAGCGACACTGACCCTGAAACAGCGCCAGCGTTTAACAGATATTTGGTTGAACGCCAGTGGATTGAGCTCACAATTATTGCAAAAAACGGATTTTCCTTTAGCGACAAAAATAAGCTTGAATGCCATATCGCCCGTTATTGAACAACCGTTATCAAGTCGAAAAGATGTTAGCCGGGAAGTCAAGGTTGATTTCTTAAATAGCTTTGTCTGCTGTGTTGAAAAAGTATTGGCGGCGATTGTACAAGGGCAATGTGTTGTTTGGATCCGAAATACAGTAGACGATGCTATTGAGGCTTATCAAACGCTGCAAAGCTTGCTCACTGAACCTGAACGTTGTCTGTTATTTCATAGCCGGTTTGTATTGCAACACCGGAAAGAAATTGAAAATCATGTAATGACTATTTTTGGTAAAAATAGTCATAGTGAGATACGCCGCGGTAAAGCATTAATTGCTACACCAGTATTCCAGCAAAGTTTAGATGCTGATGCCGATGTGATGATTTCAGATATTTGTCCTATTGATGATCTGATTCAGCGAGCAGGGCGTTTGCAACGTCATACTCGTGATAGTGATGGCATTTATCAAAATGGAATTAAAGATTCACGTCCTGCGCCAATACTCTTTATCCACGCGCCTGATTGGAAGGAGCAACCCGAATCAGATTGGTTAAGCCATAATTTCCGTAGCACGCAATATGTTTATCGTTCGCCTGCACGTTTATGGTTAAGCATGCGTATATTGAGAAAGCTGGGTGCAATACGTATGCCTACGGAAACCCGTGAGTTAATTGATGCGGTTTATGGTCATGCTTATGAGCAAGCGCCTGAAAAGTTAAAGCGCCAGGAAAATGTATTAATTGATGAGGAACGAAGTCAGCAAGCCAAAGCGAAGTCTTATTGGTTGCAATGGCAGTTATATGGTTATTGTGATCGAAGTGCTGATAATTGGTATGAAGATGATGCCGATATTCATACCCGCTACAGTGATATTGAAACCGTTGAGGTGTTATTACTGAAAAAGACTGATTCAGGACAACTTGTACCCTGGATAAATTCCGCCGAATTTTCAATGTCATTGAGTACCGTTACATTATCTAAAAATAAGTATGCAGATAAATTAGCGCCAATTCCAAGGAAACTAATTCCCGCCTTCAATGCATTACAGCAGAGATATCACCAAATTAGATACTTGCAACCTTGGTTGCCAGAACAGGACCCAAACTTTACTTATTCTTCAACTATGGGCTTTTGTGAAAAATGAAAGCAGGAGGTGTTATGAACTTAGTTCAGGACCCGTGGTTGCCTTTCCGATTACGTGATGGTAGTGAAAAAGTACTGTCCATTAATGCGATATGTGACCATGATGTTATGGACTTTGCTTTACCGAGAGCTGATTTTCAGGGAGCGGCTTGGCAATTCGCTATTGGCTTATTGCAAACTGTTTTTGCGCCGGAAGATCAATATCAATGGCATTCCCTGTATAAAACATCGCCTGATAAGAAAACATTACAACAGGCTTTTACTAAAGCTGAACATGCTTTCAATATTACCGGTACAGGGCCCCTTTTTATGCAGGATTTTGATCCTCTGCAAAAGGTAAAATCAACCACTATCGCTGGACTGTTAATTGAAGCGCCAGGAGCCAATGGTTTAAGGCTGAATACTGATCATTTCATTAAACGTGGCATTGGTGATGTGATGTCTCTTGAAATGGCCGCTTTGGCGCTTTTTACCTTACAAATTAACGCGCCATCAGGTGGGGTGGGACATCGGGTCGGGTTGCGGGGAGGAGGGCCATTAACCACGTTAGTGCTGCTGGGCCATGCTGATGCGACACTATGGCAAAAACTGTGGTTAAACGTCATTAACCGAAATGAATGGCGTTATTCAGAACCTGATTTAACCAGTGCTCAGGTTTTTCCCTGGTTAGCGCCAACAAAAGCAAGTGTTAAGGAAGGAACGGAAATTTATTTTTCAGATGTTCATCCCTTGCATATGTATTGGGCGATGCCGAGACGTATACGTCTTGTGGTGGAAGAGAAGGAACAGGTTTGTAAAATTTCAGGCAAGTATTCTGAATTGACTGTTTCTGAATATCGCACACAGAATTATGGCGGCAACTATTCCGGTAATTGGCTTCACCCATTAACACCCTATAAATGGGACTCGAAAGCAACGGAACATTTATCTGTTAAAGGCCAGCCGGGAGGCGTGACCTACAAAATTTGGGATACTTTGGTATTTAGCAGTCATGAAAGAGGGCAAAGCTGTGCGCCGGTAGTGAGCCATTTTTATTCTTTATGTCGTGATGTTGCTGAACTTAAAAGTGCCATGCCTTATTTGTGGGTGTTTGGCTACGATATGGATAATATGAAAGCACGTTGCTGGTATTCCGTTATCATGCCGCTGTTTTTTGTCTTACCTGAACGGCAGGAAGATATTCTGTGTCAAGTTAAAGATCTACAAAAGCTGGCAACTACTATAATTTGGTTATGCCGAAACCAAATAAAAGCGGCCTGGTTTGAAAAACCCGCAGAGGTGAAAGGCGACATTTCTTTTATTGACCTTGCTTTTTGGCAACAAAGTGAATCGTTATTTTTTTCAGTGGTTCACCAAATTATCAACAATACACGTTCGAATGATCCTTTTCTTACCCCGGAACAGGCCAAACATTGGCTCAATACCTTGCGTCATCTCTGTCTGGATTTATTTGATGAACATGCCGCTTTATCTGAACCTGGTAATGAGCGTTCAATGGCGAAACGTATAAGAGCACGTCAGCACTTAATCATGGGGTTATATGGCCAAAAAGCTTTAAGAGAGATCAAAACATTTATTACCAATAATCATATTACTTCTGGCAAAGAGGCGGTGTAATGGACAGTAAAACTGAAATTATCTTATTGCGCTGGTGGCAAAGTATGTCTCTGTCACCAAAACAGTTAAAAGAGAAAGATATTATTCCGTCTCCTTCTACTTATAAAGCCCAGTTAAAGCGCTGTGAAAATGTTGAAATGGCGATGTTAACCGAAGGTTTTCGGGCTTTATGGCTCAGTTTACCTGACGAAATTAGCTTATCTGATAATCCGATAAAAATAGAATATTGGGCCACGATAGCCGCGGTATTAGTTTATGTCAGAAACAACAATGGTATTAAATTGGCCGTAGCGGCGGGTAAGAAAGGAGGGGGGAATAAACCGATTGTCAGTGAATTGCGCTTTTCACAATTACAAAATGCGAAAACACCGAACGAGTTATTACATCGATTACGTCGGATCCTACAGCAAGTAAAAGGCAATATTTCTGTTCTGGCTTTAGCTCAGGATATTGAGGAATGGTTTGCTGAATATGGACAATTACGACCCTGTAAAGCAGATAAGCGTATCAATGTAAAGTGGGTGATGGATTATTACTGTGCCGCCAGTAGTAAATGGGTTGATTTATCAGATTCTTATTAATAAATTTAGGAGAATGACTATGAGTCAGTTTATTCAATTACACCTATTAACCTCCTATGCGCCATCCAATCTTAATCGTGATGATTTAGGCCGGCCTAAAACAGCGAAAATGGGGGGTTTTGAACGTTTACGAGTGAGTTCTCAAAGTTTGAAACGCCACTGGCGTACTTCTGAATTATTTGAGCAAGCGTTATCAGAGAATATTGGTATTCGCACAAAGCGCTTTGGTATCAAGGTATTTGAAGCTTTGATCAGTGCCGGCGTGAAAGAAAAATCAGCTAAAGCATTGGCTGCAAATATTGCCGGTGTTTTTGGCAAAACTAAAAAAGATGCTTTAGAGACTGAACAATTGGCACATATCAGCCCGGCAGAGCAGCGGTCTGTCATGTCGCTGGTCGCTGTGCTGGCAGAAGAAGGCCGGGCGCCAACATCGGAAGAGCTTAATTTGTTAAAAGCTGAACAAACCGCTGTGGATATTGCGTTGTTTGGTCGAATGTTAGCTTCAAGCCCGGCATTTAACGTCGAAGCCGCTTGCCAGGTTGCTCATTCAATTAGTGTGCACAGTGTTGTCGTTGAAGATGATTATTTTACGGCAGTAGATGATTTAAATGATGGTAAGGAAGACACGGGTTCAGCCCATATTGGGGAATCGGGTTTTGCGGCAGCGTTGTTCTACAGTTATATCTGCATTAATAAAACGCAATTAATAGAGAATTTGGATGGTAATAAAGCGCTTGCTAATAAAGCGATTAAAGCATTGACAGAAGCGGCGGTGAAAATCTCACCGACGGGTAAACAAAGTAGTTTTGCTTCCCGTGCTTATGCCAGTTTTGCTCTCGCTGAAAAAGGCGAACAACAACCACGTTCTTTATCTGTCGCATTTTTAAAACCGATTCATGACAGTGACCAAGGCCCATCGGCAATTCGTGCATTAGAAAGCCAAATGCACAATATTGATCAGGTTTACGGTGCGTGTGCCGATGCCCGCTATAAATTCAATACATTCACAGGGGAAGGAAGTTTGACCGAGCTGCTTAAGTTTATTGCGCAGTAATGGGGGCAGAATGAAAGCATATTTAGTCTTTCGATTATATGGTCCAATGGCAAGTTGGGGCCAACCTGCGGTTGGCGGGGAAAGGCCAACGGGATCATATCCTGGGCGATCTGCGATTTTGGGGTTATTAGGGGCCGCGTTAGGCATTCGACGAGATAATGAATCTGAATTAGCAAAATTACAAAAAAGTGTGTTGATTGCAATTAAGCAAATTGTTCCCAGTTCTTTAATACGTGATTACCATACGACGCAGGTACCAACGCACGAGAATAATGTGATTCACCAGAGCCGTAAAAGTGAATTAAATTCAGATAAACTGAATACCATATTATCCAATCGTGACTATCGCTGTGATGGTATTTGGATCGTTGCCATTACATTAACCCAACATGCTTCTTTTACGCTGGAACAATTACGGGATGCTTTACTTAAACCGGTATTTATCTTGCACCTTGGACGTAAATCTTGTCCACCTGCTTTACCTCTCTGCCCTAAATTAACAGGGAGATCGACATTAAAATCGGCGTTGGATATCTCTTTTCCACCACTGATTCATTCTGATAAGGAAGATAAGTTATGGCTGGGAGCAAATGGTCTTGTTACTTATTTTTGGGAAGGAAAAAAAGATGAAATTATCGCTTCAAATATCTTAATAAGCCATCCTTGGGATGAGCCGATCAACCGGGGACGTTGGCAATTCAGGCAACGTACTATGTATCAACTTTCTGTCGAGGAGGGTGTTAATGTATTTGTCTAAAATTACACTTCGGCAATCAAGCCAGACTGCAAACATATTGGCGAAGCTTGGTGCGAATGGAGTTTATACCTCCCATCAATTGCTATGGAAATTGTTTACAGAAGACGTACAGCGTCAATTTCTATTCCGGCAAGAAATCGGAATAATGGGATTACCTGTATTCTATGCTTTATCTAAAACATCACCCCAAACACAGTCACCGTTATTTGATGTTGAAACGAAATCATTTTACCCTCTATTGCGCGAGGGACAGCGTTTAGCTTTCAAATTACGTGTTAATCCAACAATCTGTGTTACCGATCCTTCTGGAAAACGCCGGCGTCATGATGTCTTAATGCATGCTAAGTTTCAGGCAAGACGGCAAGGCGAAACTGAACAGGGAAAAATAAAGACCATGATGGAGGATGCTGCCCGCAATTGGCTCCTGGATAATCGTCGTATGCAGCAATGGGGTATTCAGTTTGATGATTTACTGAATATTGAAGGTTATACTCAGCATCGAAGCGTAAAAAGGAAGGGACAAAAAATCCAATTCTCCAGTGTCGATTTCCAGGGGCTCCTGACGATTACCAATGGTGATTTATTCTTGGCACAATATACTAAAGGTTTTGGTCGATCTAAAGCTATGGGGTGCGGATTGATGTTAATCAGAACAGTATAATGGCATTGACTTCATTTAAATTCATTTCTGTTGGGGATCGAAATATAATCGCCTTCAGGGTATTGATTGTTGAAGATGGCTTATTTGTGTTATTAGGCGTTCGCGTTATGTTTTGAAAGCAGAGTAAAAGGCGAGATGACTAACTAATGTATTCATGCTGCGGTATCCTATTGCGTTGGGTGCAGTCACTACTCTAAAAGTATTGATAAAATAATTACTGTGTTCCTCACCTCTGTGGGGATAAACCCGAATTTTGGTATGCATTTGAACCAGGAACAATATATTTTCTTTGCTTCATGGGATAAAACGCTATAATTAACCAATAAGAGACCGTGTTAGTGAATGTTCCTTGTGCCTACGGGGATGAACCAAACTCGATAAATCTTATCAATAAGCGAATTTACATGTTCCCTGTACTGACGGGGATAAACCGCGTCATGAGTGATGCATTAGTAAATTTACTAAATGTTCCCTGTAATTACGGGGATGAACCTAGCAGTGCTCCTAATAGCATAAAGCCAGGAATGAGTTCCCTGTACCATCGGGGATAAACCTGAAGTAACACAGGGACGTAATTAGTGGTTAATCGGTGTTTGTTCTGTCTGCGGGAGAATATTATGTTAAAAGCAGTTAAGTAAAGTATTCCCCGTATACGGGGGTGAACCGAACTGATACTGTTGTATATCTAGTTTGAAAAAATGTTCCCTGTATTGACTGGGATAAACCGAACAGTTAGCGATTGAGTTAGCGGAAACATACGTGTTCCCTGTTTATATGGGGATAAACCGCTAAATACAGAATCATCTTCGTCTGTTGTAACTGTGTTCCCCGTAACTTGAGGGGATGGACCATCATCGGGGAGAAAAATTTCCGCAATAGTACCAGAATTCCTCGTGTCTACGGGGATTAACCAGATTCAGGTTTTGTGATGTGATAGCAGAGTAAAAAGGTTCCCCGTGCTTACGGGGATAAACCGATAATAGAAAAGATTTAGATAATGAATATGAAGTATTCCCTGTGCTTACAGGGATAGAGTAGTTGTATGTTGTTCATTGAGCATCTGCAAATAATCCGCACTGGTCAGGTTGCTGATGTCATCGCCGTTTTCTAAACGCACTTTCAACCAATTGATAATCCGTTCCACTAACCGCCCCTCTGACTCATTCAGTTTTTCAGCTAATTCACCGTGGTTTTCCCACAAATCACAACTAATCACAAATGCCTTCCCTTTCAAGGCGTAATCGGAATGATGCCAGGCATACGATAAATGACTATCCAGGACGAAAGGTCGTTCATTCCCACCTTGACCGCAATTCTCAGGGCGGGAATAAATCTGTGGTTCAGGTGTATCGATCATTAACTCACTTACTGGCGTC
Organism: Photorhabdus viridis; assembly: GCF_040256935.1. Classification (NCBI taxonomy): domain Bacteria; kingdom Pseudomonadati; phylum Pseudomonadota; class Gammaproteobacteria; order Enterobacterales; family Morganellaceae; genus Photorhabdus; species Photorhabdus viridis. The sequence continues at coordinate 1,007 of NZ_JBEJZY010000074.1, read as the reverse complement.
AGGAATCCCGACCAATCGCTGATTATCATTGCTGGTAATAACTGACTGAGAATACGGGGATCCATACTGCGCAAAATCACCTGCCTTTCCCGCAATATCACCTGCTGGCGTGAACGCCAGTGATTAAGCTGTTGGGTCCATAAATCCTCACTGCGGTAAGCCCAGCCCCAACTGTTGTCGCTCAGGGTATGGTTATCAAGCAGATGACCGATGACTGACAGATAGCCTGATCTGGGCTGAACCAGCCAGGGGCTTTGTGCCAACAGGTGATCCATCGGTGTACCGCTATACAATGGAAAAGCCTGTTCTACCCAGTCGTTTTTGTAAAAAAGAGTGACAGGGTTCGGCTTTGCCAGTGAATTGAGCATAAAGAAAACAGGCAGATTATTAGGCGTGGTCAGCCATTGTTGCCAATTGATAGAAATGTTCATGCATCCTCCTGGTTATTGATAATCCAGTTAGCTTCTTGTTGAGCCTGCACAGCACAAATTGGCCTGGCTGGAGATTTTACATCAGTCAGCGGTTCTACCCCCTCTGGCAATTGCAGAGACAGACCACGTCCGACACCGGCGGAACCTTGCCCGACGGATAAATTTGGGGAGGTCAGAATACCGCCGGGAGTTAACCGGATAAAATGACCGCCGATTTTTAAGGTAATTTCCGACGCCGCTTCCAGCACGATTTTACCGCCGCTTTTCAGATGCGTTTCCTGACCGCTTTCAGTGACCAGTGCTTCCCCGGTCTGTAAATGCTGACTGCCGGTAATACGGTGTGATACATCCCCATCAGTACTGTATTTACCGGAGCCGGCGATTTTCCGGTGGTCATCAGCGCGGATTTCACTGTACCGGTTATTATCGATCCGCTGTTTATGGTCGTGTTTAATATGCCAGTAAGCATCGTGCTGAATATGGGCGGTCAAATCTTTCTGCCCGTGCAGGTAAATCTCTTCCTGATCTTTGGCATCCTCAAACCGCAATTCATTAAAACCGTCACCTTTGTGAGTC
>NZ_JBEJZY010000073.1:0-11532 GCF_040256935.1 Photorhabdus viridis | reverse complement strand
TAAACGATCCTGATTCCAACCGCAGTGTATCCAGATCACAAACTGCCCGTAATGTCGCAGGCAAATGAATCTCCAGGAAGTCTCTGGCCGTATCGATATGACTTAAAAACTGTTTAAAAACAGCGTCATGTGGCGTTGGTGTATTTTTTTTCTTCATCAGTGAATGGTAGCATACTTTCTTTTATATTGAAGGAATATTAAGCAAGAAACCGAGCGGACTGAGATGTCTTAAATTTTCTTTGACAAAAATGTTGATCGTATCTCAGATATTTTTATTTTCTTCTTAAGCGAAATTCAGGGTAAATATAAAATGAATAGAGTATAGAATTGCTGACAAATGAATTAAACATGACAGAGTAAACAAGAGGAACGTGAGCAGTCCTGGAGACGAGAGAAACCGTACTCCCTTCATGTAACATTAAAAGCGCGGTGAGGCGACGCGGATAGTCCTTATCCCGGGTTTTATGGATAAATTTTTTCATCTGACGTCGTTCGTTTCGGGGTATTTAACTGATGAGCTTTTCAAAGATTACGACAACAACAAAGGGCTAATTGAGTAACAAAAGGATTTTCTTAAACTTTATATGTCACACCCAACGTTCCCTGCGTCTGCAAAGTGTTTCTTTAAGGGCTATTTTTCTACCTTTTATAATGTCTTTCTTAGACAACATTGCGATTTTGAGCAACGCTATCGCCTGTTGTTCCGTGTTTCTATCGGCTAGTTCTCTCTCACTTTTCTTTACTTCTGCGAGTCTGTATTTATATCATCAAAATTAAAAGGGAAACAATTTATAATGAATTGTTTCCCCTAATAACCGAACAACTAAATAGCAACCGGCGCCTTTATTCCTGGATACGGGTTATAATCGACAATTTCAAAATCATCAAATTTATAATCAAAAAGTGATTCCGGTTTACGCTTTATGGTCAGTTTTGGCAGTGAACGCGGCTCACGACTGAGCTGCAATTGTGTCTGTTCCATATGGTTGTTATAAAGATGCGTGTCACCACCAGTCCAAACAAAATCGCCCACGTCCAGATCACACTGCTGCGCCATCATATGAACCAACAATGCATAGCTGGCAATATTGAACGGCAAACCAAGGAATACATCACAGGAACGCTGGTAAAGCTGGCAGGAAAGTTTGCCATCCGCAACATAAAACTGGAAGAAAGCATGGCATGGCGCTAATGCCATTTTATCCAGTTCACCGACGTTCCAAGCCGAAACAATGATCCGGCGTGAATCCGGCTCGCTTTTAAGCTGTTCCAGCACCGTTTTTAGTTGGTCGATCTGGCGGCCATCTGCCGCTCCCCATGCACGCCATTGTTTACCATACACAGGCCCTAAATCGCCGTTTTCATCCGCCCATTCATCCCAAATAGTGACACTATTTTCATGCAGATATTTGATATTCGTATCACCATTCAGGAACCAGAGAAGTTCATGAATAATTGAGCGGATATGACAACGTTTAGTGGTCACCAGTGGGAAACCATCCTGCAAATTGAAACGCATCTGATGCCCGAAAATGGAGACAGTCCCCGTCCCGGTGCGGTCTGCTTTCGGAGTGCCTTCTTCAAGCACTCTTTTCATTAAGTCCAGATACTGTTTCATTTTATCTCTTGTACCTTATTACCTTGGTGTTTGTATGCCCATATCATCATTAAAACTCCCGCCAGAATCATTGGAATAGAAAGAATTTGTCCCATGCTGATTCCATCGAATAAACCCAGTTGTGCATCTGGTTGACGGAAGAATTCCACTATTATTCTGAAAACACTGTAGCCAATTAAGAACAGGCCGGAAACACTGCCCATTGGACGAGGTTTACGGATATATAAATTTAAAATAATAAACAGGATTATCCCCTCTAACGCCATTTCGTAGAGTTGTGAAGGGTGACGGGGAAGAACGCCATATTGTTCGAGTATTGATAACAGTGAAGGGTTAGTTGCTGCCAGCGCAATATCTTCACTACGGGAGCTTGGAAACAGCATAGCCCACGGTGTATCCAATGTGACACGCCCCCACAATTCACCGTTAATAAAGTTACCGATTCTGCCCATTCCTAAGCCAAAAGGGACTAACGGTGCAATGAAGTCAGCAACTTTTAAGAAGTGGCGTTTGGTTCTGCGGCCAAATAACCACATTGCGCAGATAACACCCATCAATCCACCGTGGAAAGACATTCCTCCATCCCAAACTTTAAACAAATAAAGCGGGTTATCAAGAAAGGCAGGGAGATTATAAAACAGTACGTAGCCAAGACGGCCACCAACAAAGACGCCAACAAAACCTGCATAGAGCAAGTTCTCTACTTCATTTTTTGCCCAACCACTATTGGGTTTCGCGGCCCTGCGTGTCGCCAGCCACATGGCGAATACAAACCCCACTAAGTACATAAAACCATACCAATGAAGGGATACGGGACCTATTGAAAAAATAACCGGGTCAATATTAGGAAATGCCAGGTAGCTGTTACTCATCGTTCCCCACTTAATATTTAAAATGAATATCCTAAGACAAATGATTACGGATCATAGCATAGGCCATTAACCGGATTAAATTCCACCTCTGACCAAGCCGCCAATCCCATGCCGCTCCATAAACGTTGCTGACAACTCCTTTACTCTTACGCTGGTTTCAGCTTGTAATATTTCAGTCATTAACTGCTCAACCTGAACCATCTCCAGATGACGTAATAAATATTTAATCCTTGGCACACTACAACCACTCATACTCAGGCTGCGATAGCCAAGGCCAATTAATAGCAGGGCGCCCATAGGAGAACCCGCCATTTCACCACAGATACTGATAGCAAGACCTGCTTGCCGGCTATTTTCAAATACCAGTTTTAATGCCCGAATCACAGCCGGATGTAGACAATCATAAAGGGAAGCAACATGGGTGTTGTTTCGATCCACGGCCAACAGATACTGTGTCAGGTCATTGGTTCCAATAGAAACAAAATCGACTCTACTTTTCAGTTGCGGCAAAAGAAAAATAGCCGAAGGAACTTCTATCATCACGCCAAGCTGCGGCATAGGTATCTGGTGCGCCAGGATTTGCTCAACTTCCTCTTTCGCTCTGTCTATCAACCTTTTAGCTTCATCAATCTCTTCCATGCTGGTGACCATTGGCAGAAGGATTTTCAAATTACCGCTATTAACATTCGCTCTGAGCATAGCCCTAAGCTGAATAAGAAAGATTTCCGGTTGGTCCAATGTCACCCGTATACCGCGCCACCCCAAGCAAGGGTTCTCTTCGCTGATGGGCATGTAAGGTAGTTGTTTATCCGCGCCAATATCAAGTGTACGCAATACCACAGGTTTATCGGGAAATAATTGCAGCATCTCCTGATAACGGGCTTTTTGTTCATCTTCTGAAGGGAAACCACAGTGCAGCATAAAGGGTATTTCGGTTCGATAGAGGCCAACACCATCAATGTTATTACTTATATGTAACTCATATTTCAGACTCAAACCCGCATTAAGCTGAACAAGAATACGCTCACCACTTTTGAGCCGCGCTTCCTGATCAACATCCCCTTCAGCCAGTTTGCTAAGTGCTTTTTCTTCTTCGATGATCTGTTTATATTCCTGAGAAATCAGCGGCTCAGGTTCAATAAAAACCTCTCCGCGGAAACCATCAAGAATCAGCATACGATTGTGCAGGAGTTCCGGCTGGATATCAGCCCCCATAATGGCCGGGATTCCCATCGCACGAACCAATATGGCAGAGTGTGAATGCGTCGCGCCATCACGAACAATAACCCCTGCTAATCTTTCCTGCGGCATTTCTGCCAATAGGTTAACACTCAGTTCATCAGCAACCAGAATAAACCATTCAGGACACTGATGGCTGACAGTCGGTGAATCATCCAAATGAAACAGTAATCGTTGCCCAAGCGCCCGCAGATCCGATGCCCTCTCCCGCATATAGGCGTCCTGTAAGCTGGCGAATTGCTCTGCGTATTTTTCAATAACTTGTTTAACCGCCCATTGCGCGACAAATCTCTGCTCAATACAAGAAAACAGATCTTGTTTCAGCTGAGGGTCATTCAAGAGGTAGGAATAGAGATCAAAAATCGCAGCACTTTCTTTTTGAGAGCCGGTAGTAAAACGCTTACTGAGCCGCCGGCATTCCGCCATCGTATCTTCAAGCGCCTGAATCAGACGAGAGCGTTCCGCAGCATGATCAAGGGTTGATGCTTCAAAAATTTGTTCAAGTGAAGGCTGGGAACAATCCTGCCAACCTTGGGCCATGACGATGCCGCTGGAAATTGCCAACGCTTTAATTCGGGTCTGCCGGTAGTGACCAAATAAACCCTTGGTCTGAGCCTGAGCAAGAATCACGGCCAGCTGTGTTGCAAGCGTTACCATAAAGGATTCTTCGGTCTCATTAAACAAGCGTTGTTCTTGCTGTTGAACGACCAAAACGCCTTGCAACTGACGACGATAAATAACGGGAACGCCCAAAAAAGCGCGGAAGTTATCTTCCTTAACCTGAGGCAGGTATTTGAAACTTGGATGACTGCGTACATCCGCCAAATTAATCAGTTCAGATAATTGACCAACTTGTCCAACGACTCCCTCGCCAAATGCCAGGCTGATAATTCTTCCCCGGGGTTTCCTCAATCCTCGGGTTGCCATCAGGTAATAACACTGCCGTTGATGATCAGCAAGATAGATAGAGCACACATCTGTGCTCATCGCCAGGCAAGTCTCATTCACCAATAGCTCAAGCGCTTCGGCCAGATTGGTTGCCATAGCAACTTTTTCAACAATTTCCCGTAAGCGCATAAGCATGGAGCTAACCTAACTTCTTTTGCGACGATAAGAATATGAAGAACGCGGCAACGATATGCTTTCTTGTATTGGCATTACAACCGAAGCAAATTCCTTCATCACACGCCGGTAAACATCGCGCTTAAAAGAGACAACCTGCCGGACAGGATACCAATAGCTGACCCAGCGCCAGCCATCAAACTCCGGGGTATTACTGTGCTGCACATTAATATCTTCTTCATTACAAAGCAGTTGTAATAAAAACCACCGCTGCTTTTGGCCAATACAGACAGGTCTTGTATCCCAACGCACCAAACGCTTGGGTAATTTGTAACGTAACCAATTACGGGTAGAGGCCAGAACGCGTACATCTTTCCGACCTAAACCCACTTCTTCATACAGTTCCCGGTACATAGCCTGCTCTGGTGATTCCCCCGGATTAATTCCCCCCTGAGGGAATTGCCAGGAATGTTGCCCATAACGCCTGGCCCACAAAACTTGGCCTTGTCGATTACAAATTACAATTCCTACATTCGGGCGGTAGCCATCATCATCGATCACCAGACTACCTCAATAAACTAAATTTGAAAGATGACTAATTGTTTCACACTACCCTCAAGTGGTAAACCTCTATCATTGGACTTTGCAGTCGCTAGCTAAATCTCTACAATAGCGCCATCTCAACGGGGTGCTGGCTGTTTAAAACAGTCTTGCTGAGAGTAAACCCGCCGAACCTGATCCGGCTAATACCGGCGTAGGGATTTGAGCTGCTAATTGTTTCACAGAAATTATCTTTCCATTTAGCGCGCCCTCAGATCCTTTGCCAATCCTCTTAAATTAAGGAGAGCAAAGTGTTTAAGACGTTATTTTCCAAATTAATTGTACTGACGGTACTGTCAGCCTCTGCTTTGTTATTGAGTCAAGCTGCACAGGCAACGCCGGTATTAACTGTCTACACCTATGATTCTTTTGCCACCGAATGGGGACCAGGACCTGCGATTAAAAAAGCGTTTGAAGCTGAATGTGGCTGTAAACTGAAATTTGTTGCTCTGGAAGATGGCGTGTCCCTGCTCAACCGCCTCAGAATGGAGGGAAAGCGCACGGCTGCCGATGTTATCCTTGGTCTGGATAACAACTTGATGCAAGCGGCCCAACAAACCGGTCTGTTCACTGAAAGCCAAGTGGATACCCACAAACTGAAACTGCCTGTGCCATGGAATAACAACATATTTATTCCTTATGACTATGGTTACTTTGCTTTCATTTACAACAAAAATACGTTACCAAATCCGCCAAAAAGCATGGACGAACTGATCAACAGTCACAATAACTGGAAAGTGATCTACCAAGATCCCCGTACCAGCACGCCAGGGCAAGGTTTGCTGTTGTGGATGCAGAAAATTTATGGTGATGATGCCCCACAAGCCTGGCAAAAACTGGCAAAGAAAACACTGACAGTCACCAAAGGCTGGAGTGAGGCTTATGGTCTATTCCTGAAAGGCGAAGGCGATTTGGTTCTGAGCTATACCTCTTCACCGGGCTATCACATTTTGTCTGAGAAGAAAGACTATTATGCTGCGGCAACGTTTAGTGAAGGTCATTACCTGCAAGTCGAAGTTGCCGCCCAACTAGCCTCCAGCAAGCAACCGGAACTTGCCCAGAAATTTATGCGGTTTATATTAACTCCGGCTTTCCAACAGGAAATTCCAACGACTAACTGGATGTATCCGGTTATTGATATCCAACTACCAGAAGTTTATTCACAGCTTTCAATACCAGAGAAATCATTACAGTACAGCGCGGAAGACGTCGCAACACACCGTAATCAATGGATTCGTGCATGGCAAAGCGCTGTCAGCCGCTGATAGCCGGATGGCTGTTGCCGGGGGCGATTGCCTCCGGTCTTTTGCTATTGGTCGCTTTACTGGCATTCGGTACACTTTGGTTTAACGCGCCTGAAAGCGACTGGTACTTGCTGACAGAAGATCGCTATTTGTGGCATGTGGTGCGTTTTACATTCTGGCAAGCTTTTTTATCGGCTCTGTTTTCTGTTATGCCCGCTATTTTTCTTTCCCGAGCACTCTACCGCCGTCATTTCCCAGGCCGAACCTTGTTTCTGCGCCTGTGTGCTATGACGCTGGTTTTGCCGGTACTGGTCGCTCTGTTTGGCATTCTGACTGTCTATGGCAGAGTCGGTTGGTTGGCGCAGTTCTGTGAATGGACCGGTATCACTTACCATTTTACACCTTACGGTTTACAGGGAATTTTGCTGGCGCATATCTTCTTTAATATGCCACTGGCAACACGATTATTACTGCAATCACTGGAAAACATTGCGGTGGAACAACGGCAGTTAGCCGCACAGTTAGGCATGAATGAATGGCAACATTTTCGTTTTGTTGAGTGGCCTTACCTGCGCCGCCAAATCCTGCCAACCGGCGCGCTGATTTTTATGCTCTGCTTCGCCAGTTTTGCCACAGTGCTGGCTTTAGGTGGCGGGCCTGCGGCAACGACTGTCGAGCTGGCAATCTATCAGACGTTAAGCTATGACTACGATCTCGGCCGGGCCGCGTTACTGGCTTTGATTCAGCTGGCTTGCTGTCTTGGTCTTGTTCTTCTTAGTCAGAAAATTAACAGCGCTCTGTCCATCGGCTATAGTAATCAACAGCAGTGGCGTAATCTACAAGATACTTTGCTGAGAAAAATCTGTGACGGCATGTTAATTACCGCAGCATTGTTACTGCTGGTTCCCCCATTGTTGGCTGTTGTCGTGGATGGTCTGAACAGCGGGTTACTCAATGTATTGCGCCAGCCTGTATTGTGGCAGGCATTTATCACATCCGTTGTGATTGCGTTAAGCGCTGGATTACTGTGTGTTTTACTTACGATGATGTTGCTGTGGAGCAGCCGCGAGCTGTACCTGCGTTATTCACCCCGCTGGGGACAAGCGATGGAAATAAGCGGTTTGTTGATCCTGGCTATGCCCGGCATCGTACTGGCAACCGGTTTTTTTCTACTCCTTAACGACACCATCGGCTTGCCCCGCTCACCCTATGGTCTGGTGATTTTAACCAACGCACTGATGGCGATTCCTTATGCATTGAAAGTTCTGGATAATCCAATGAAAGATCTGGCAGCCCGCTATAATCCTCTGTGCCGATCCCTGAATATCCAAGGTATTAACCGACTGCGTTGGATTGAGCTAAAAGCACTGAAAATCCCGCTGGCGCAAGCTCTGGCTTTTGCTTGTGTCCTTTCGATTGGGGATTTTGGTGTTATCGCGCTGTTTGGTAATGAAGATTTCCGTACACTTCCTTTCTATCTGTACCAGCAAATAGGGGCTTACCGTAGTCAAGATGGCGCAGTCACCGCCTTATTGCTGTTATTATTATGTTTTATGCTGTTTAGTTTACTTGAACGCTTACCGGGGCGACGTAATGCTTAAACTTAAGAATCTGACTTACACCTATGAACAGCTGATGATGCTCTTTGACTTGCAGATTCAGACTGGGGAGCGTATTGCCATTCTTGGGCCCAGTGGAGCAGGTAAAAGTACATTACTGAACCTGATCGCCGGTTTTCAAACAGCAGAAAAAGGTTCCGTATGGCTGAATGGAGAAAATTACACCAATACGCCACCTTCTCAGCGCCCCGTATCCATGTTATTTCAAGAAAATAACCTCTTCTCTCATCTGACGATTGAACAGAATATTGGGTTGGGATTACATCCCGGATTACGCCTTAATAGCAAACAGAAACAGACATTACAGCAAATAGTCTCCCAAGTTTCGCTGGAAGATTGTCTTACTCGTTTGCCTGCTCAACTTTCTGGTGGACAACGACAACGGGCAGCATTAGCGCGTTGTCTGGTACGCCAACAGCCAATTCTGTTACTTGATGAGCCCTTTTCTGCCCTTGATCCAGCACTGCGGAATGAAATGCTGGTATTGCTGGAGCAAGTTTGCCATGAACGTCAGCTTACTTTGCTGATGGTTTCGCATAACCTGGATGATGCCGCCCGTATAGCCAACCGCGCTTTATTAGTTGTTGATGGCAATATTCATTATGACGGATCAACAAATGCATTGGTTGCCGGTACTGTTTCTGAGGCCGCTATTTTGGGGAGGAAAAAAGACGATTTTGTTAAAGCAATTTAAAAATAGTGTGATCTTTCACCTGTTTTGTGTATTTATTACGTTGATGATATTGACGGCGGTCTCCAATTTTGAACTATGTACTTTTATTTGCCGGAAAGTCAATATGTCCACGCCAGCGCCTGTCATTAAACGTCTTGATCATTTGGGTATTATCGCTGCTTTTTGTCATGAAGTTCGTTTGCCTCGCATGATTGATTCCATCATCCCAAAACACTCGGAGCATACCGTTTCTCATGGGGATGCCTTCCTGCGATGATCCTCAACGGGCTGGGATTTCACAGTCGAACACTGCATATGTTTCCCGGCTTTTTTCAGCATAAACCGATTGAACGTTTAATTGGTCCTGGCATTGATGCAGAGCATCTGAATAATGATGTGCTTGGCCGGACATTGGATGCCTTATATGAAGCCGGTGTTTCAGAAATTTATCAGGTAATTGCTGAACATATCATTGATAAGTTAGGCATAAAATCGGATTCTGTACATCTCGATATCACCCGTTTCCACGTGGATGGGAGTACAAGTCACCATTAGAGGACGACACTTAGCGCATTGAGCTGGTTCGGGGTTACAACCGCGACCACCGGCCTGAGCTCAATCAGATTATCCTTGAGCTGATTTGCGAAAATCAGGCCGGGATACCCGTTTATATGCAAGAGATAAGTGGGAATACCAACGATGCCAAGGCCTTTGCCGAAGTCACAAAACATCATATTCGTTGCCTGAAAGCCGCGCAAAACAGCCGTTACTTTGTCGCTGATGCCGCTCTTTATAGCGAAGACACGATATCCTCTCTTCATCAACAAAAACAATTCTTTATTACCCGAGTGCCACCGTTAAGGAAGCTAAACAGCAACTCCTGAGCGTGGAGCTCAGCCAGTTACAACCTGTTACCGATGGTTATGCTGGATGTTGGGTGAGCTCCTGCTATGGGGGTGTGCCGCAGCGGGGGTTATTGCTCAGCAGTGAGTCTGCTGCCAAACGTGAAGGACAGACCTTCGAGAAAAACACACTCAAGATGACGGAAAAAGAACTGAAACGGTTTGAAAAATTGTGCAAAAAAATGTTTACCTGCAAAGCAGATGCCTTACAAACCCTGTGTGATTTTGAATCCGAATGCCAACTTATCCGTATTGATGCGCCTGAGGCTAAGGAAGCCGTCACTTATCAAGGCCGTGGACGGCCGAGTAAAAATAAACAACCTGATGTTCATTATCAGCTTTCAGGCCGGTCTTACAGCCAGTTGGATAAAGTTGCTTATGCAAGGCTCAAGGTGGGGATGTTTATTCTGGCCACTAACGAAATGGATAATAATGTGCTTGACATGGCAGCATTACTTTCCACTTACAAAGCCCAACAAAAGGTTGAGCGGGGCTTCCGGTTCCTGAAAAGCCCGGAATTCCTGACATCCTCTCTGTATCTGAAAAAACCAGAACGTATAGAAGCCTTATTGATGGTGATGACGTGCAGTTTAATGGTTTATGCCGCTCTGGAACATAAAATCCGCACCGGACTAAAACAAAACGCCACCTTTTACCCGGATATGAAAAACCAGCAGACTCAGTCTCCCACAGCACGTTGGGTGTTTTTAACCTTCGAAGGAATTAATGCCTTTGAATTTCAAGGATACCGGATGGTGACGGAAATGCAGCCATACCAGAATGCATTGTTGAAAATATTGGGTCAATTATATGAATCTTTTTATTCCTGAATGGGATGCGGAATGTCGGATTCAATATTCTTATTTGTCTTTTTTACGGGATATATAAGCATTAATAAAACCAATGCTTTTTATTATTTTCACTGATAGATTTATGATAGGCAGGTTTTAAACTGTTATTAAAAGTTATTTTTTTAACCTCCGGTTTTAACTTGTATAAAAAGGTTTTAGTCGTTGTTTTAACCGTTGTTTTTACTGCTTTTAACACTTGATTTTTATTAAATTTAATCATCATGGTATATTGTGATTTACGTTTAATCATATTCGCTTTATCTTCACTGACTCTGTTTTACTGACAATATTATGCAGTTTTTATCAGTCATACTCCTTTATATTTTTCCGGATAATATCTTTTTTGCTGATTTCTTTTCAATTTTCAGTTTTCAGTTAATGGCTAATGGACTACGATTAAACTGAATGAACATCCCTTTAAAAAGTTGTACTTATTAGTCGAATCCGCCGAGCAATAGCTTTTAATAGTATAATAGCCAGCTCTGACAACTGAGCTAAAAGTCATCATCCAACCTAATCAGAAAAGGTTATATCTCATCACTTATTAACGATAATCATCACATTAAAAGTGATTTCATCCTGAAATCAAACACCATAAATGTGATATATATCACACAATTAAAACAAAAAATGAAATCATTTTGAAATTATTAGTGTTGGTTATTAAATGATTAATATTAATCTGTTTTTTATACAATTTGCAACGCAATGATAACATGGGTCTATTTTTTGCACTATAATAGGAGAGCATAAAAAACTGTGGGGCATTTATGTGGCAAAGCAGCTAAAGAAGCCACTTTAACGTATAAGTATTCATGGGCCGATAATGGGTAATAGTCCTGTTGAGTTGTC
>NZ_JBEJZY010000072.1:0-11644 GCF_040256935.1 Photorhabdus viridis | reverse complement strand
CTAATCAACAACTCAAAGTGACATCATCAGGAACAGTCGATAACACCGGCGGTACAATGGTCAGTCAGCATCAGCAACTGACATTGAAAACCGGTGAAATGGACAACACCGACGGCTTGTTGAAATCCGGCGCCACCCTTTCACTCAACACTCAGGGTCAGAAGCTGACTAACGCCCAGAGCGGAGAAAAACACGGCATCCGCAGCGGCAGTGACCTAACACTGGAAGCCGGTGAAATTGATAACACCGCTGGCGTGATAAATTCACAAGGTGAAACCACACTGACCAGCCACAATCTCAACAACACCGACGGTAAAATCCTCTCGCAGGGGAAAGCAGATCTGACAACACAAGCAATCAACAACCAACGCGGACGGATACAATCCGTAGCCAGTCTGGATCTGGATACCCAGCAGCAGGAGCTGGTCAACACTGACAGCGGTAAAAACGGTGGGATAATAGCGAAAGATGCCTTGGAATTGACGACCGGTAAACTGATCAATGACCGTGGATCTATCCGTGGCGACCAAACCCACATTAACACCCATCAGCAAGCGCTAAACAACTTAGCCGGCACCATCGCCAGTAAGAAAAACCTGCAACTTAACAGTGGCGAGTTAAACAGTACCGGTGGCCGGATAGAATCTGCCGGCGATATGACACTGGACACGCATGGAGAAAAACTGACCACGGCAAAAAGCGGCGATACGGGTGGCGTTATCAGTAAAGGCACACTCACCCTGACCACCGGAGAAATCGACAACCATGATGGCGTCATCATTGGTAAAGGAACAACGACAGTCACCGGTGGTGAACTTAACAACCGGGGCGGGACACTTGCCAGCGAAACCGGTGCACTGAAATTAACCGTAGGCAAAACTGACAACAACGGCGGCTTACTGCAATCTGTCGATGATCTAACGCTGGATACGCAAGGCGAACTACTGACCAACATCAACAGTGGTGAAAGCGGAGGCATAATCAGTACAGGCAATATGAATCTGACCACAGGCATCATTGATAACCAACAAGGAAAAGTAATCGCCAATAAGCAACTCAAAGTAACATCAACGGGAACTGTTGATAATACAAACGGTAAAATGTTCAGCGAATATCAACAATTGACACTGAATACTGGCGAACTGAATAACACCAGTGGTCTGCTGCAATCCAAAACAACGCTTTCACTTAACACCCACGGTCAGAAACTAATTAACACTCAAAGCGGAGATAAACACGGCATATTCAGCGGTGGCGACCTGACTCTGGAAGTGGATGAAATCGATAACACCGCTGGCATGATCGATTCACAAGGCGACACCACACTGACCAGCCACAATCTCAACAATACCAAAGGAAAAATCCTCTCAAAGGGGAAAGCAGATCTGACAACACAAGCAGTCAATAACCAACATGGGCTGATTCAATCCGCCGCCAGTCTGGATCTGGATACCCAGAAACAGGAACTGGTCAACACTGACAGCGGCAAATACGGCGGGATCGTAGCGCAAGATACCTTGAAGCTGACTACGGGTAAACTGATCAATGACCGCGGATTTATCCGTGGCGACGAAACCCACATTAACACGCAGAAACAATCACTCCACAACAAGGCTGGTACCATCGTTAGTAAGAAAAACCTGCAACTCGACAGCGGGGAACTCGACAATACCGGCGGAAAGATAGAATCTGCCGGTGATATGACGCTGGACACGCATGGAGAAAAACTGACTACAGCAAAAAGCGGCGACAACGGTGGCATTATCAGCAAAGGGACGATGACCCTGACCCACAGGTGAAATTGACAACCATGATGGTGTAATTATTGGCATAGGGAAGACAACCATCACTGGCGGTGAACTGAAAAACCAACGGGGGACCCTTGGCAGCAAAACCGATGCCTTGGAATTATCAGTGAACGAAACTGACAACAGCGGCGGTCTGTTACATTCCGCAGGTAAACTGACACTCAATACGAATGGTCACACCCTGACTAACAAGGACAGTGGTGATCAGAACGGCATTAGCAGCCAGGATGATATGTTAATTACCAGCGGTGATTTACATAATCAAGCTGGCACTATTACCAGTCGTAAAGTTGCAACACTAAACACCGCCGCTGTGAATAACACCCAAGGCACTATTGTCGGCACTCAACAGACTACGCTCACGACCCAAGCATTCAATAACCTGAAAGGCGCCGTCCGGTCTGATGGAACACTGAGACTGAACACCCAGGGCCAACGCCTAGATAACAACGGTGACAAAGATAAATCAGGAAAAGTCTCTGCTCTAGGAGATTTGACGCTGGATATCGGTGAATTAAATAATGACACCGGTTTTATCGCCGCTGACGGAAAAACCGATATCACCGGCGCGACACTAATCAATAACAATGGTCATATTGCCGGTAACGGTGGATTGGAGATTCACAGCCAAACACTCACCAACCACAACGGCAAATTACAGTCGGCGGAAACCGTCTATATTGACACGAACAAGCAGCTACTGGATAACCAGCACGGCCGTATCATTGGTGATAACGGAACAACAGTGACCAGCGGCAAACTGGACAACCGCCACGGACATATTCAGGGTGGGAAACTGGTTATCGACACAGGATTGGCTGATACAGATAACCAAGACGGTAAATTGTTGTCAACAGACACCATGGACCTAGATACCCAACAGCTCGACAACCGTCACGGACAGATCAAAGCCGTGGGTGACTCAACACTTAACGTGAAGAAACAAACGAACAACACTGACGGCTTTATCCATGGTGACCAACAACTGATCCTAGACACGTCGGAACTGATTAACCGGGAGACTAATCACCCTGAGCGGGGGACTGAAGCTCAACACCTGATCATTAAAGCTCAACAGGTGGATAACACCCAAGGCGCATTACGGGCAGCCGACAGCCTGCAAACCATCGTCAGCCAGACACTGGATAACACACAGGGACTGATTTCTGGTGGAAAACGACTCACCATTGAAGACGAAGATCAGAAACTGACGGTTAACAACCAAAAAGGCACTTTAATTGCGAGTGAAAAAACCAGCATCAAAGTTGACACTCTGAGTGGTGACGGACAGGTGTTATCGCAGGGCGACATGGAGATAAAGTTAAAACAGGATTTCCACAACACTGGCAATGTCACCGCTAACGGCGATATGGTTCTGAAAACAGCGGGCAACGTTATCAATGATGGGACCATTAAAACAGGTCAGACATTACATCTGGAAGCAAAAAACGTCACTAATACCCAAATAGCAGAAATCAACGCCAAGAAAACCGAAGTCAACGTCCGCGACACACTGACCAACGCCGGCCTGATTGACAGTGAATTCACCCATCTAAACACCAAAATACTGGACAACACCGGCACCGGCCGGATTTACGGTGACCAGATGGTCCTCAAAACAGGTACGCTCAATAACACCGCACTGAATGGTAAAGCTGCCGTCATTGCCGCCCGAGACCAAATGGACATTGCCGCTGGGACTTTAAACAACCTTAATCATGCTCAGATTTACAGCGTGGGTGATATGCGCATTGGCGGACAACTGGATGAAAACTTGGCCGCCACCAGTCAGGCCGGCAAGCTCAACAACCATGCGGCAACCATTGAAGCAGGCGGTAACTTAAGGATTGATGCCGCTATTATCCGTAATACCAATGACAAACTGGTGACACAGGTGGTGGAAGTAGAAAAATCCCAGCGCCATGAAGCAGCACTGAAAGGCCACACTACTCGCTATGACTGGTCTCAGGTGGACACCTCCTACAGCAACAAATATGGTGTACACGATGCTGTTATGCCAGACGGAAGCAGCGATGATGAATTTTACGAGTACCAATACACTCGTACCGTCAATGAAACCCAGATAAAGGAAAGCGATCCGGGTAAAATTCTGGCCGGCGGTAATATCATTCTAAATAGTACAATACTGACCAATAACGACAGCCAAATCGTAGCCGGCGCAACACTGGGCGGTGATATTGACGAACTGCACAATAACGCTACCAAAGGTGAACGCATCACCACGGATGAAGGCAGACAGACCTACTGGTATGCCAAAAAGAAAAAACGCAGAATCGGGGGAACTAAAACTTCCCAGGGAAGAAGCGGCAGTAATTATCGCCCGGCACCGGTAACCGAAACCATCGACCTGAAAGCGCTAGCCTGGAAATCCAATACTCGATCGGATATTACCAGCATAACGATAGGTGACAGGCAGACAAGCCGTGTTCAAAGTGCACCTGCAGGGATTAATCTGACCTCAAGAATAGCGGAAGCCGGTGAAGTTACGCTCACGAATGCGACTATCAACGACATCATACTCAGCATCCCGAGACAGACTAACGACCGAGGAACGACTGTGACTATCCCTACGAACACAGTCACACTGCCGGACAGGGACACATCGGTTGATCGTCCGTTATTTTCTCATACCGGCCAACAGACTGAGCAGGTATTGCCATCTGGCGCAGTGGCACTGCCGAACAGAGACGCGTTGCCTGAGCTCCCAACTTTTTCTCCTACAGGCCAACAGACCGAGCAGGTATTGTCATCCGGCGCAGTGACACTGCCGAACAGAGACGCGTTGCCTGAGTTTCCAACTCTTTCTCCTACAAGCCAACAGACCGAGCATGTATTGCCATCCGGCACAGTGGCACTGCCGAACAGAGATGCTCTGACTGAACACCCAATGCTTTCACCTACCGGTCAACAGACTGAGCTGGTGCGACCACCGGACACCATCCCATTGCCGGATAGCGGCACATTGGCTGAACGTCCGCTCGTATTACCGACCGGCCAACAATTTGAACTGGTGCTGCCGCCTGGCACCGTTAAAGGACAGACAGTCGAACCGCTTATCCGCATAGTCGCTCCGGAGACCCGCCTGCCGGATAACAGCTTGTATATCGTGCAACCCAGTAGTGACAGCCACTATCTGGTAGAAACCGACCCTAAATTCACCCAGCATAAAGAATGGCTGGGTACGGATTATATGCAACAACAGCTCACCAATGACCCGGCACTGATCCACAAACGCTTGGGAGACGGATTCTACGAACAGCGTCTGGTACGTGATCAGATCACCCAGTTGACCGGACAGCGTTATCTGGCCGGTCATAACAACGATGAAGCTCAGTTCAAAGCGCTGATGGAAGCCGGGGTCTCCTTCAGCAAACAACAACAACTGACCCCAAGTATTGCCCTGAGTCCGTCACAAATGGCTCTGCTCACCTCAGACATTATCTGGCTGACCAACCGGACAGTGACCCTGCCGGATGGCACAACACAGACCGTGGCCGTACCGCAGGTCTACGCCCGGGTCAATAAAGGCGACCTGACCGGAGATGGCGCTCTGCTCTCGGGTCACAACGTCATACTGAATAGCCGGGGTGATATCACCAACAGCGGCGCCATCAGAGGGCGTGAAGTGACCCAATTGACCGCTAAAAACCTAATCAACAGCGGCTTTATTCAAGGCGGCAAAGTAGATTTAACTGCACAGCAGGATATCACCAACCTAGGCGGCAGCATTCAAGGGCAAGATAGAATTTCTGCGCTGGCAGGCCGGGATATCACCAGCACCTCCACCCTGCGCGATGACAATGTTAGCCGCTGGCTGGACCGCCCCGCAGGGATTTATGTCCAGAATGACCAAGGTACCTTGTCGCTGAAAGCCATCAACGACGTCCAACTCACTGCCAGCAAAGTCGATAACGCCGGTAAAGACAGCCAGACAGAGATAACGGCAGGCCATGACTTGACTCTGGACACTCTGCTCACTCGCCGCACGGAAAACGGTAACTGGGGGAACGATAACTACCGCCATTTGACGCAGGCGCACGACACTGGCAGCCAGATAAACACCGCTGGTAACTTGGCACTGCGAGCCGGCAATAACCTTAATGCCACCGCCGCTAACGTAAATGCCGGTCAGCAACTGACGGCCCAGGCCGGGAACAACCTCACCCTGAACGCCGGTACCGCTTCATCAGACTTGGTCGAACATAGCAAACAGACCAGCAAAGGCTTGCTCTCTAAATCGTCAGTCGAAACCCACGACGAAATCCATGAGCGCCGGGCAGTGAGTACCACCCTGAGCGGGGACAGTATCACCGTACAGGCCGGCAAAGACCTGAACATCATCGGCAGTAACGTGGCTGGCGCCCAGGATGTCGATCTGGCTGCTGGTAATCAGCTCACCGTCACCACCGCGGATGAAGCCCGTCACGAGACGCATCTGCGGAAGGAGAAAAAATCCGGTCTGATGGGTACTGGTGGTATTGGCTTCACCGTCGGCAAAGCCAGCCAAAAATCCACTACTGACATCGACAGCAACCTCAGCAAAGGCAGCACCGTCGGCAGCAGTCAAGGCAATGTCACGCTCAACGCGGGAGAACGGCTCAACATTCACGGTAGTGATGTGGTCGCGGGCCGGGATATGACCCTCACTGGTCAGGATGTCACTATCACTAGCACGGAAAACAGCCATACCGCCTTGACCAAAACCGAACAAAAACAAAGCGGCCTGACCGTGGCCCTATCCGGGACAGCCGGCAGTGCCGTGAATACTGCTGTTCAGACCGTTAAGGCGGCCAGCAGTGAAAGTGACAGCCGACTGAAAGCCTTACAAGGCACCAAAGCTGCCCTAAGTGGGGTTCAGGCAGTTCAGGCCGCCCGACTGGCCGATGCCAAAGGCGGCGACAACAAAACCAATAACAACCTTGTGGGTATCAACCTCTCCTACGGCAGCCAGTCCTCCCGTTCAGAGCAGAAACAGCACCAGACCAGCCAACAAGGCAGCAGCCTGACCACCGGGGATAATCTTAATATCACGGCCACCGGCAACGACACTCCTGACCAGAATGGCGATATCCGTGTTCAGGGCGGTCGGTTGCAGGCAGGCAAAGACCTGCAACTCAATGCTAATCGGGATATCCAACTCACCTCCAGTCAGAATACCGAACAGACCACCGGCAGCAACAGCAGTAGCGGCGGCTCACTCGGCGTGGGCTTCACCGCCGGACCGGGTGGCACTGGCCTGAATGTCTCCGCCAGCGTCAACTACGGCAAAGGCCGTGAAAGCGGTGACGGCGTCAGCCATAACGAAACCACCCTGGATGCCGGACAGAACGTTACCCTCAACGCAGGCCGGGATGCGACCCTTAAAGGCGCCCAGGTCAGCGGCGAACAGATTACTGCGGACGTAAAACGCAACCTGACGCTCACCAGCGAACAGGACAGCAACCGCTATGATATGAAGCAGCAGAACGTCAGTGCCGGCGCCAGTGTCACGGTCGGTCCTCAGCCGGAAGGAACATTAAGTTTCAATGTCGGCCGCGACAAAATCCACAGCAACTTTGACTCCGTGCAAGAACAGACTGGGCTGTTTGCCGGCAAAGGCGGCTATGAAGTGAAGGTAGGCGAACATACCCAGCTTGACGGTGCTGTGATTGCCAGTACTGCAGACAAAGCCAAAAACACCCTTGATACAGGCACCCTGGGCTTCGGGGATATTCAAAACAAAGCGGATTTCAAAACCGAACACCAGAGCGTCGGATTCAGCACCGGCGGACCGATAGGGAGCTCATTGCTGAGTAATCTGGCCTCCAATACTTTGGGAGGAGCGAATAAAGAAGGCCATGCTCAAAGCACCACTCATGCGGCAGTCAGTGACGGCACGATTGCTATCCGGGATAAGGCTCACCAACAGCAGGATATCACCACCCTGAGCCGCGACACGGATAATGCCGGTAATGCGTTAAGTCCTATCTTTGATAAAGAGAAAGAGCAGAAACGACTGAGACAGGCACAACTGATTCGGGAAATCAGCGCACAGGTGATTGATATTGCTGGTACTGAAGGGTCCATTATCGCCACCAAAGCCGCCAACGCGAAAATGGCGAATATCAGTGAGCAGGACAAAGCGGATGCCAGAGCGAAACTGGCGAAAACCAGCGCTTTCCCCCCAACTGAGGATGACATCAAAAACCAAATTTACAAAACGGCTTACAATCAGGCATTAAATGACTCTGGTTTTGGTACCGGCGGTAAATACCAGACCGCCTTACAGGCCGCCACGGCTGCTATTCAGGGACTGGCTGGGGGTAATATTGGTCAGGCACTGGCCGGGGGTGCCTCACCGTATCTGGCCGGGGTGATTAAGGACATGACCACCGACCCGCAAACCGGTAAAGTGGATATCACCACCAATACCTTGGCTCATGCGATTCTGGGGGCGGCGGTTGCGGAAGCCAGTGGTAACAGTGCATTGGCTGGGGCAGCCGGGGCTGCTTCTGGTGAACTGGCTGCTCAAGCGCTGATGAAGCATTTCCATGGTGAAAATGTTAAAGTCAGTGACTTAAGTGAAGAGGAAAAACAGACTATCAGCACCCTCTCCACCCTGGCGGCAGGCCTGGCAGGCGGCATTGCAGGAGACTCTACCGGCAGCGCCGTTACCGGTGCCCAGGCTGGGAAGAATGCGGTGGAGAACAACTATCTTTATGAAGACGAAAGCCACCGTTTTGATAAAGAGTTGGCCGAGTGTAAGGCCAAAGGAGGAGACTGTGGTGCAGTTATTCAGAAGTATTTAGACATCAGCAATAAAAATAGTGCCGAATTAGAGGAAAAATGCAAAGGAGGCGGTATTACCTGCGTGACTTATGAAGAAATTATTCAAGTAAATACGAATGTTGCGCTTGATGAGGGATCGTTACAAATTCGATTGTCAGAGAAATTAAAAGATCCCGACGCCATCAAGATAGTGCAGTATTTGAATGGTAAGGATTTGCAGTTTTTGAAGGATAATATTACCACTTCTAACAGAGTTGCCGCTGTCGCTTTAGATCCAACTTCATGGCCTGTAATGGTCTTTGGTGCAAAGGCAATGATTCAGGGGGCGAAAGGGAAAGAGCAGCTACTTGCGGCAGGCGTCACCAGTGGTGTAAATGCAGCTGTTCAATATGGCACAACAGGAGAAGTGAAGTTATCTGATGTAATTGGAGCAGGTGTTGTCGGCGCTATCACAGCAGGGAAAGGTTATAACCCAACCGTTACTTGGAATGCAGTAGGCGGCTATTACACCGCAGAAATCAAAGGAGATGATCCTTTCTTGAATGCAATAATAAGTAAAGGCGGAGCCAGTGTCGGATATGCGGCTGGTAATGTTCTGAAAATCCCAATGGAGAAGATACTCAATCCAATATCGAAGCAACTTGAATGGGAACCAATCGGGATTTGGACAATTACAAAGCCTGTGAAACAAAGTTCAATTCCATCAGTGGCTGGTAACGTTGGTGATTCAGTAACATCAGGTATATTTAACGATAGCATGGGGAAAGCTATAAAAGATAAGGCGCAACAAGATGAAAAAAAATAAGTCTATATTAGCTTTGTTGTATTTATCTTGCTCTTTTTTTCTCTTCATATTTTTTATGTGCATACTAGCTGCAACACTTGGCTATTGGGTTGGAGGTGGAAAAGAAATTTTCCACTTCATTAGTAGCAACATTAGTATGTACTTGAAAGTCAGTACATCTGGATTTCTAGTCGGCTTTGTGCTTTGGTTATTTGATATTCGTTAGTTACCCGATAAGAACGATCCCAGCTGTTGAGCTGGGATTTTTTTGTTGGTAATGTTCCGGTGAACTCACCTTGCTCCTCTCATTCGGTTCATGCGCGCTAGGTTTTTGTCTTAATCTTGTGAGGAACCATGAGCCGTAGCCGATATACCCCGGAGCAAAAACAACACCATGTGACCCAATGGCGCCACAGTGACCTGACCCGAAAACAGTATTGCGAACAGCATCGGCTGAGTTTTTCCTCTTTCCGTGACTGGATTGCCGACAGTAACAAAATACGCCAACCTCTCAGCCAGACACTGTCCGCCCTCTTGCCGGTTTCACTCCAGCCTGATGACGCGCACACCGTCACCCTGCATACCCCAGACGGGTATGCCATCGCCTGTCCATTGACGCTGTTGCCTGACGTGATGCGGGTACTGGCCCGATGCTGAAACCGCAACAGCTCTTTCTGGTGCGAGAGCCCGTCGATATGCGCCGGGGCATTGATGTCCTGACCCAATACCTCGAGGGACTGAATTTGCGCTGGCAGGAAGAAGCCGCTTTTGTTTTCTGCAACAAGGCCCGCTCCCGTCCGCACAGGTCAGCGGCGAACAAATTACCGCGAACGTAAAACGCAACCTGACGCTCACCAGCGAACAGGACAGCAACCGCTACGATATGAAGCAGCAAAACGTCAGTGCCGGCGCCAGTGTCACGGTCGGTCCTCAGCCGGAAGGAACATTAAGTTTCAATGTCGGCCACGACAAAATCCACAGCAACTTTGACTCCGTGCAAGAACAGACTGGGCTGTTTGCCGGCAAAGGCGGCTATGAAGTGAAGGTAGGCGAACATACTCAGCTTGACGGCGCTGTGATTGCAAGTTTTAACTGTTGTTTTATCCTTTTTAACACCTAATTTTTGTTAAGTTTAATCATCATCGCATAACGTTTTTTATATTTAATGAAAGCTAATCATACCCGCTTTTTATCTTTACTGACTCTATTTTTCGATTCTTCTATTTTTTCCGATAATCTGCCCTTTTTCAAGGCTTAAATCCTGCCAAATTAACCGTTTTATCCCTTTTTTATTGCATTGTTTTTATAGTTTTCTTCATAAAATAACCGGCGATAAAACACTTAAATGTCCATCTATTCGGATAATATTCTTTTACGTGCGGATTTCTTTTCAACTCGCTATTAATGGTTAATGACCTCCGATTAAATACAATTAACTCTCCTTCTGAAAAGTTGCCTTTATCGAGTTAAATCCATCCTATCCACTCTGTATTCGCGTTTTTAACTTCTGTATTCTCGTTTTTAAATGATTATGACAGGTTAGGTAAATGTAAAACAAGTGGAGTATAAAATCACTGATAAATAAATTAAATATGGCAAGGTAAATAATGTGGTATCCCGCCATGGTTTTATGATGGTCAGGTTTTAAACTGTTATTAGAAGTCATTTTTTAACTTATGGTTTCAATCGGTATAAAGTTTTAACTGTTGTTTTATCCCTTTTAATACCTGATTTTGTTAAGTTTAATCATCATCGAATAACGTTTTTTATATTTAATGAAAGCTAATCATACCCGCTTTTTATCTTTACTGACTCTATTTTTCGATTCTTCCATTTTTTCCGATAACCTGCCCTTTTTCAAGGCTTAAATCCTGCCAAATTAACCGTTTTATCCCTTTTTTATTGCATTGTTTTTATAGTTTTCTTCATAAAATAACCGGCGATAAAACACTTAAATGTCCATCTATTCGGATAATATTCTTTTACGTGCGGATTTCTTTTCAACTCGCTATTAATGGTTAATGACCTCCGATTAAATGCAATTAACTCTCCTTCTGAAAAGTTGCCTTTGTTGAGTTAAATCTGTTTTGGATATAAAATATTTAATACCTCTGCATTCCCGTTTTTAAATAATTATGGTAGGTTAGGTAAATAACCTCAGCTCTGCTTAAGAACAGAGATTTCAGAAGCACGTAGATTCAGACTCGGTCTTATCGCTTGGAATGTAAATGCGCCGCTTCTATGCGTTTCGTGCATTGACTCA
>NZ_JBEJZY010000071.1:0-12558 GCF_040256935.1 Photorhabdus viridis | reverse complement strand
TCGGGGATATTAAAGGTCTTGTCGAGGCTGAGAGTGCATTAGATTATCTGGTCGCCGCGATAGCCATTATTCCCGGTGCAGGTGATGCCGCTGGGAAGACCATCAAAGCGGCAGAGAAAGCACTGAAGAGCAGGGATGTCGGAAAAGCGTCTAAACTGATTAATAAAGTCAGTGATGAAATCTCTGCATATAACTCGACAACTTATCCAAAATTGAAACATGACTTGGCAAAACAAAATTTGCACAATATTGCTTCGCAGGATTCAAGGCTAGCAGCAGCGATTAAAGGGGACAATGGCAAGGTTAACTTTGGTATAGGAAATGGAAGTCGTGAAGAAGCTGATCGGTTGGGTAAAATTTGGGTTGGTGATGGTGCGAGGCCAATCAATGATGGAACGGGATTAGTTAGTGCTGATGGTACTCGTATATATCGTTTCCCGACAGAGAAAAAAAATAGTAAGCATGCATCAACAGGAACTCAAGCTAATTTTGAAACCTTTAAAATAAACTCATCTACAGGCGATAAAATTAAGATAGGAAACGGTCATTTGGATATCCAATAGGATGAATTTTTATGAAAGCGGAACTAAAAAGCATATCTAGTGATGATTATGATCTAGATTCATATTTTCCTGATAACGAAGAAGAATTCTTATTAAGAGTCATATTGCGCATTGGAGAAAAAGATAGTGAAGGGGCAGATAATTTTGATTTATTTATCTGCACTCCAGGTTGGCTATTAAAACATCACTGGGCACCAGAATTAATCAGGCATATGTTACTTGTACGCAAATATGATCTGGCTGAAATCACCAAAACCATAACAGATTATATAGATAAATGTGAATGTAAAGACTGGGAGGAAATAGCTGAAAAGCTCTCCCGTGTTTTTGCTTGGGAATATGAGGATTATCAAAGCTAATATTGATAGCCCCAGCTCTATACTTACCTCTCAATCCGATCTCTTGGTTAAGAGACAGAACTTGGCTGGGGTTTTTTATCCTCTGATTATTACTTACCTATCAGCAAAAATTGGCCACAAAGCCGGCGAAAATCACGCTGGATAAAACTTTCTGCGACCCAATGAGCATTCAGGCTGGCGGTAAAATTATCGGCGGCGTTGCCGGTGCAATTGCGACTCATAGCGCAGAAGGTGCGGACAGTGGTGCTAATGCCGGGGAAATTGTCATTGTCCTGGCGCATCTTCTCTCCGCCGCAGAGAAAGAAAAGTCAGGAATACTCAAAACCTACGAGGAGAAAAAGAAGGCCTTTTGTCAGCAGTCACCGGAGTCGTGTAAACAAGCCGGGAGAATAAAAAAACAGGCATCCATTAATACCAGATTTTGAAAAGGTACAGAATAACTAAAAACGGCTTATTTCCTGTTATGTTTAATGTATTCACCGACAATGTTATCCTCCAGTTATTTTGCATTTAACTGCCCTGCCATGACTATTTAAAAGAATGAAAACAGAGATATTAAAGATTTCATACAAAAGACGGATTTAACTATAAGTGTAGTGATGTGATTGCTTACTGCCTTAAATTAAAAAACCATCACTAAAATTTTTCTACTCAGAAGACGATTTTCCAGTGATGGCTTAAACAGAATTCGGGTTAAATTATGAATACAAAATATCAACAATTCCTCGTGGCTATCTTTTCAAGGCACTGAAAAATACCTTCGGACAATCTCCCGCCCAATTTCCATTGATGCTGTTGCTGCTGGTGACGGTGCGTTGCAAATATGCAATGAACGACGACCGACCAAAAAGTGAAAATCATCTACTAGTTTGCCATCAGCTGTCAGCGCTTGAGCGCGAACTCCGGCTGTTCCTAGAGTAATATCTTCTGGTTGTAAATCAGGGATAAGCCGACGAGCATCGTCGGTAAAAAGCTTGTGCGAAAATGAACGCCGTATTTCTGCCATACCTTCGCTAAAATAGCGTGTAGCAATCTTCCAAAATCCTTTATAAGTGAGGATTTCCGCCAGATCACGCAAGGAAAAATCTGTCTTGAGATACCCCTCGCGCTTAAAAGCCAATACCGCATTGGGACCAACATCCCGTTTGCCATTGTACATCCGAGTGAAATGAACACCAAGGAATGGAAAATCAGGATTAGGGACGGGGTATACCAGATGATTAACTAAATAATTTTTATTGCTGTTCAGAACATAATATTCACCACGGAATGGAACAATTCTCATTCCAGTCTCATAACCTGCCAGCTTGGCAATTCTATCGCTATGCAATCCCGCACAGTTCACAAGCTGTTTAGCTTGATAACTCGTTTGCAAGGTTTGTACTTCAACATACTCAGCATGTTCATGAATAGCATACACATGTTGCTGATAATAAATATCACCGCCTCTGCTTTGAATGATTTCTGCCAATTTTTCTGCAATCTCTGGATAATCCACTATCCCTGCATCTGGCACTAAAATTGCCTCAAGTCCATTAACATAAGGCTCACGTTCTTTCAACTCTGCTTGTGACAATCGACTAATTTCAAGCCCGTTCTGTAACCCCCGCTGATAGATATTCTGTGACTGCTCCCCGCCGTAAAAAACGGCGAGGCTTCCCACTTCTCAGGCCGCAACCGTTGGTGCAACGGATTTACGCAGGCCTCCATGAGCAGAGACGACGTGTCCCGCCGTCTGTAATTCAACTATCCCTTTTTGCCGGATGTTGATCGCCGCATTGATGTCACGGTCATGTTCTACCGCGCATTCAGGGCATTGCCAGCGCCGTTTATGCAGCGGCATTTCCGACATCTTGCCACCACAACAATGACACCTTCTGGAACTCGCATACCACTGATCGAGTTTCACCACATAAACGCCTTTTTGTTCCGCTTTGTATTCCAGCCTGCTGATGAAACTGTGCCAGCCTGCATCCCCAATAGCACGGGCAAGTCTGTGATTTTTCATCATGTTTGCCGTTTTCAGTGTCTCCACAATGATCGCTTGGTTTTCGTCAATCAGTGTACGGGAAAGCTTATGCTGAAAATCGGCTCTGGCGTTAGCTACATGTTCATGGCACCTGGCTACCTGTAACCGCGCTTTCGCCCGGTTAGCGCTGCCTTTTTTCTTTCGGGATAAGGCTTTTTGTTTCCGCCGCAAATTGCGGCTGTGGCGGTTCAAAAAGCGGGGATTCGCGATTTTTTCACCCGTGGATTTAATGACAAAGTGCGACAAGCCCATATCCAGACCAGTGATGTCCGTTATCAGGCAGGGTTTTGCTGGGACTTCCTGACCATCATCACAAAGAATCGCAGCATAGTATTTACCCGTCGCACTACGTGTCATGGTGATGCTTGATACCTTGCCGATGATTTCCCGATGGATAACGGCTTTAATCGGCGTCATTTTTGGCAACTGGATAGCGTCTGTGAGTATCTTACCGTTAGGGTGATAACTGGACTGTTTGCCGTGCTTGCTTTTAAAGCGGGGGAATTTTGCCCGTTTTTGGAAGAAATTTTGAAACGCCCTGTCCAGATTAATGACGGACTGCTGTAAGGCTTGAGAATCATAGTCTTTTAGCCAGTGATAACGGCGAGATTTTTTCGCTTTCGCCAGTAACGGCTTTAAGTCGCGTTTCGGATTTAACGATACTCCGTGGCGCTGGTACATGTGGCAGCTGATATGGAGCGCTTTGTTAAAGACGCAACGCACTGCGCCGAACTGGGCATTCAGAAATTCAGCCTGTTCAACAGTGGGATAGAGGCGGACTTTAATGGCTCTTTTCATGATAACCGCTCATTGATAGCATTCTATCATTTTAGGGATTTTCAGCGCGCATTTCAAATGAGTGCGTACATTAGCACGACACAACGAGACAATCGGGTCAATAGCTACAGGCCGTCCACGTAAATAAACAGGTATAACAGCCTTGGTTCGATCGGTTAGCAGCGGAGCAATGGTATCAACGTTGATGAGTTCATCATCTCCTACGTCAGCAAGGATAGGTGTAGCACCGGCAGCAACTATTGTCCCGACGGTTGCTACAAATGTATTCGCACAAGTTATGACCTCATCGCCCGGCCCTATTCCTAGAGCTTGCAATGCAAGCAGTAAAGCATCAGTACCGGAGTTAAGTGATACAGCATATGCTCCTCCGCAATACTGTGACATCCATTCTTCGAATCTTGAGACTTCTTCACCTAGCACAAAATCACCAGCCACCAGAACATCTCGCCACTGCTTGAAGATAAATTCGGATAGGTCTAGCGCTTGCTCTTGGATATTGTTGCACTTGATCATAATGTCGTTGCCTCTTTTAGGTTCTTCGAGTGATAGCTACAAGTGCGATGACAGCAATTCCCACGGCACTGACAATCGCGGTTATTGTCAATGTTTCAGAATATCCGACCATCGCACCAAATATTCCTGCGCTAAGATAGATGAATGGATGTGCACCACTGGTCACAAAGGTATCGACGGCAACAACTTTTCCAAGATCTTTTTCCGGGGAAAGTGTTTGCATCGCAGTTGCCCAACCCGTTAGCCACGACGCCTCAACAATCCCGATAAACGTTGCCCCCAGAATGACCATCCAAGCAAAACTGCCCATTCCCAACAAGAGCATTGCGCTACAGAGAAACAGGCCACAGATCACGGCAAGTAATATTAGACGCTGATGGCCGGAAGTCAGTACCGTAATGACTGAGCCGATACAAGCGCCAGCTCCCGATGCAGCCAGACAAAATCCCCACATTGTATCGCTGAAACGATCACTGATTGCATATGGTGCGACAACCAAAAAGATGGGAAAACACAGGACATTCAGGATCAACGTCGCAGTAAACCCAAGTGACAAAACAGAGTTGCCAGTAATAATCGTGATACCATTTAATACCTCCCGTAAGGAGAATTTATCGTCTGAACCACGCACCCCGATATCGGGTATCAGCACAGTGAAAAAGGCTGCGGCGAAAAACGTTATTCCATCCATGAGTATTCCCCATACAGGATCCCACAATATGATCACAACACCGACTGTGGCAGGAAAAACTACGGCCACAAAGTTGTCGATAAAATTCATCGCACCATTTCCGGCGACTAACGCCTGCTTGGGGAGCAGATTCACTAGCAAAACTTGGGCGCATGGACGAGAGACTCCAATACCAATGCCAAAGATGAGGTAGGCAAGGACTAACCCCCACCACGGAGCACTTGACATGATTAATACAGTTGCAGCAACTTGCGCCAATCCCCTGGCGGTGTCTGTCGCGATAAGCACATGTTTCGGTGACTTTCTGTCTGCCAGAACTCCGCCGGCAAGAGCACCAATCACCGTACCTACCCCTACCGCAGCCATTATAATTCCGAAAACATCTGCACTAAGTTTGGCATGGATCAGGGCAACGGGCAGAGCCGCCAGACAGACGGCGTCGCCAATCATTGACAACCCTTGACCAATCAGTAACTTTCGGAAGGATGAGGAGCGTAATACCTCGGAATAAGGTAATGCGCGTTCAGAGAATGGGGTCATTCTGTTTCTCCGCAAATAGATATGCGCCCGTCTGAGCAGTATTCAGCCACCAGTTTCTTCTCACCGCTATAAATATCGACTATGCCATCTGCAAGTATCGTGATCAGCAGTCGTTTTCCTCGAAAATAGACTGTGAATCGATAGGAGTTCCAATGGGATGGTAATTGGGGACGAAAATAAAGTCTTTCACCGTCAACGCGAAGTCCGGCCAAGCCTTCAACAAGCCCTTGCCATGCTCCGGCATAAGCTGACAAATGCAATCCATTGTTGTAATTTGAGATAGGAGTGAAATCTAGATTATAGCGACTTGCACGTGATATGAAATCGGCACAATTGTCTGCCTCACCGATGTCTGCTGCAAGCATTGCATGAGGGCCGTAACTCAATGATGATTCATGAACAGTACGAGGTTCGTAGAATTTGAATGCAACTTGCTTCATTTCATCTGAGAAATCATCAGGAAACATAGACATGAGCAGAACGACATCAGCCTGCTTTATGGCTCCGGAAGTGAAATTCTCCAATTTTGCGGCAGAAGACCGTTCATTTTCATCCATAAACTGTGGCCCTCGCTTCTTTTCATTCCTCAGCCCAGTTTCCTCAAGAGTTGCATATCCATCGAATTCTTCAGGAATAGAAACACCATCAATCATCATCCAGGGAAGATATACGTTGTTGCTAATTGCTTTCCAATTTTTCATCTCGGTTACGGAAATTTCGGGGAAAAATTTACAATCAATCAGTGAAAGAGCAAATTTAATGCACCATCTGAGAAGATAATTCGTAAAGAAGCTATTATCGACATGATAATGATATTCATCCGGTCCCATCACCGAGTTGATGACATACGCCTGTTTTTTATCAGACCACGTGAAAACAGATGCTGCAAATCTTGCACATTCAGCGATGATCTTATAACCGCACATGTTCATATAAGTATCATCATTGGTTGCCAACCAATATCTGTATAAGGCATAACAGACATCAGCAGAAATGTGTAGTACTTCATCGACACTCCATTCTCGTACCATGCCAGCATCAGGATAAGACAGCACATAATGAGGCCCATTCTCTGTTCCACGATCATTCGAAGCCTCAGGAAAACGAGCACCGGAAAATCCCGTGGATTTTGCGAATTCAATTGCTGCTTCCATACAGTGATATCGGTAATCAATGAGTGTTTTTGCGACTTGCGGATCATTCCAGATCCAAAATATGCATTTGTGAAGCTCTGTATCAAAGAAAGTTGCCCCTGAATGATAGGGGCTAGTCAGGCCGCGTGCCGGAGAAATAGAACCCAGCATATGGTTATATGAATCAATACCGTGCTGTAAAAGCTGAAAAATTGCATACTTAATGCCGAGTTCTATTGATTCATCGGATGCATTGATTGTCACATCATGCTCTTCCCATAGTGTTCTCCATTGAGTTTGGTGCTCATTTTGGCAAGCTGTAATATCAAATGGAGAAGACGATATTCCAAGCCCCAAGCTGTCCGCTTCTGAACGTATCTGCCAGTGTGTGTATAGCTGATGACATTCGTTCATAGAAAAATCGAAAGTCACTGATGTGGCGCAGCTCCTCCCTGAGTCTGCCCATGTAGTTGCGAAGCCAGAAGAGAATGACTGTCGCCTGAATTGGATGTCGTAGCATAGACGTCGTTCTGCTGTTGTGACAATAATGCTAAAACCGCCTTC
This sequence comes from Photorhabdus viridis, assembly GCF_040256935.1. NCBI lineage: Bacteria > Pseudomonadati > Pseudomonadota > Gammaproteobacteria > Enterobacterales > Morganellaceae > Photorhabdus > Photorhabdus viridis. Next base: position 5,368 of record NZ_JBEJZY010000071.1, on the reverse strand, counting down.
ACTAAAATGACACTGACCAATACTATAATGACGGGCGGTTAGCCATGGAGCTGTACCTAAATACTCATTAACTGCGGAAGCATCAAGGCCGTAGTCCAGCCGCAATTGACGTGGCTTTCTGGTGGTGCCGATGTTTATCTGACGCAATTCTATAATGGTTGAAACTTCAGTTTTATTGGGAACATCAATAAACTGCGTCACTATCAACTCGAACGCCTCTCCTCTGACATGCAAATATTCGGTGCTGGTGACAGATGCCGTGTCGATAGATAAGGTAATTTTTGCCGTTTTCCCGTCTTGATAGCTTGCTGGTTCACCGGTTTCTACATCATAGAGCCGGAGAATTCTTGGTGCAGGCAATGATACTATCTCACGTGAGACACCAATCCCTGACGCATATACCCTGTCCATAAGTAGCTGTACTCTCTGCGTCCGTTCAGATGATTTTGGTACATGTGGACGTAGACCAATAAGGCTATTAGCCAACGTTGTAATACATGAAATAAATGTAGACGAGTCTGGGCTGATTTCAGTCACTATTTCATGTTTTTTTCCATAAGAGATGATCAGCACGAAAAACTCCTTGACGAGTTGAAAGACCAATCTGCACATTTCATATTCAACATATTATGGTAGCGAGAGTCTTTGAGGATATCAGTGCTGTCAATAAACTTTCCTGATTGCCACTTCTCACATATTTCTAAAACAGCATCCCTGATTGTATAAACAAACTGAAACCCAAGTTCTTTCTGCACCAAACTAGAATCAAGTCGGTAAGATCTCACATCACCAGAGGATGTCGTTGTGATAGGTACATCAGTAACAAAATAGCGGTCAACAACTTCTTTAACTTGTTGTGCGATGTCAGTTACAGTGTGGTTCTCATAACCGACATTAATGGCACGCCCGCAGAGTGAACCAAGAGAATCACCTCGAACAAGTGTTGTATATAGACGAGTTAAATCGCCAATATGAACATTGGGTCGGTATTGGCCCCCGCCAAAAACGGTAATTTTACCTTGTGAAAGCGCACTCGCAGTCAGAATATTGACAGTCAGATCCAGACGCTGCCTAGGCGACCAACCACAAACTGTCGCCGCTCTGACTGCGATGGTTTCAAAGTTCGCATCTGTCAGGTCAAAAAGAACTGCTTCACCTTCTGCCTTATATCGGTTGTAGTCAGTAATGGGAACACACGGTTGGTTTTCATCGACGATAGGTTGATCATTGATTCCATAAACACTCGCTGATGAGGCATAGATAAAACGTCGGCATCCCTGACGCTTAGCACTTGTCATGAGATGAGGAAGACACCCAATATTTATAGATCGGCTCACTTCTGGGTCGGAGTTAAAGCTAGGATCGTTTGCAACCGCAGCAAGGTGTATTACTACTGTGACTCCCTGTAATACATTTTCGACGAGCGTTTGGTCACGAATATCACCTTTAATGAATTCCAAATGAGGATGATCAAGAAAGAGGCTCAGTCCGTTAGGGAAGAAGTGGGCATCTAGCACTTTGACCTTGTAGCCAGCAGCTAATAGTTTAGGCACTAACCGCGACCCTATATATCCTGCTCCGCCTGTTACAAGAATAGTTGAGTATTGAGTCATATCATTTCCTTATATTGTATCAACAATCGGAATTGTGATGTTATCAAGTGATCGAAGGATAAAAACGCGTGGGTCAGTAGCTACAGGCAGAAGTTCATTACGGTGGAGTTGATAAGCTCGAATGCCAAGATTACAGGCTACATCGACAGAATATGGAGAATCATCAATAAGCGTGACGCCTTTTGAATCATGCTCTTTGATGAGCTCTAAGAATAACCCCTCTCGAGTCTGATCTCGCTTTTACTGCACTACGTTTTGTTGATTGAGAGATATTCCAGCCTTACGTAGCATGGAATCGAATAAGCAAGATGCGTTTTGCGAGGCTGTATAAAATTTGATATACTGTTGTGATAATTCGAGCCGTTTTAATAGCCGCAGTGCATCATCAAAAAACTGGGCATATACAGAAAGTCGGAGGAATTCAATCTGTTTAATTTCCGCTAATGCACTACTACTATTTATATCAACGGACAGTCTATCCCTTTTCAGTTCCAGAAGCCGGGATGCACCTTCCAGGCGAGGCCGTCCAGCTATATTGACAAGATATTCTGCATGGGTAAGTTCTTTGTCTCCGATTTGACGTGCAGTGTTACGCCAAGCTTCGTAGTGTGGAGTGTCAATAAGAGTTCCGTCGAGATCAACCAATAGAAGTGTTTGCATTTTGTCCCCACTGTTCACATGCTTTCGTGCATGATTATGTTTGCAATTCGCGATGTCGAATCCATCACTTTGTCGTCAGTGAAAACTATCCGTCCCCCATTGCTTTCAACCAGTTCTTTTTCTGCATACAGTCTCGGGTCTGTGCTGGCACCATAATCTGCACCTTTAAAAAACACATCGGGGTGAAGAGTCGTGAGCATAAATTCAGCGGTCGGTGAGTGGTTCACTATCACATGATGACAGTACCGAATTGATGCGATGAATTTGGCACGATGATTGTCAGAAAAAATGGGTCGATCAGAACCCTTGTTGATGTACTTATCAGTGGTAATTGACACGAAAAGACGATCAACTAGTAAACTCGCCTGTTGTAGATGGTGTATATGTCCAATATGGACGATATCAAAGCATCCGTGACACAGTCCAATTGTCAGACCATCTGCTCGGTAATCTTTAGCGAGATCTTTTAACTCGGTGATGCTGTTAAGAACGGCCATACAGCGCCTCCTATGAAATAAGATGTTTTGCCATTATGTTTAGGTGTTCGGACTTTCCCCAATAGTCAGGAATTTGCCCGACTATCTGGAATCCGTTGCGAAGATGGAATAGATATGCAGCACGTTCTTTGTCGATGTTGCCAATATCTAGGCACAGGTATTTTTTCTCAAGACTTAACGCGAATGCCTCAATTTCGTCATAGAGCAAGGAGGCAATACCGTATCGGCGATAGCTTTGATCAACAACCAACCAGTCAGCCCAGAGAGCGTGCTTTGATGGTATCGATCCAAGGCCACATCCCATTGTTCCAATTAACAAATCTCCTTCAGTTGCGATAAACCGTGCCTCCTCATAATGGGGATTATCTAGTTCACGCATAAATTGAGTGCGCGCAGACTGGACTAGATCATCTGTAGACTCAATTTGTGAAATAAGTTTAAGGACATCTTCCATATCAGAGACATTAAAGCGTCGAATAAGAGTCATGCGTGTATCTTTAATTATCATGGTATTCCAACCTCGTCAGCGCGGAGTCCAGACGATCACATGCACTATCTATCATCTCCGCAGTATGCAAAGCAGATAGTGTCACTGGTTCTGGGCAATAAGTCAGAGGCAATAAAAAGCCGTATAAGTTATATTCTGTTGACAGCATACGGAATAATTTATGTGCGAACCTCACAGGGTAAGTTTGTTCTATATCCTTCATTGTTTTTGGACGCATTGAAGTCCCGATATGGACTCCAACTCTGCCACCATAACCATCGATATGGCACGGAATGTTGTGCTTATTAAATATTTCCCTCAGATTTTTTATCAGTTGACTTTCCAAACCTGCAACATGTTGGTAAGCAGCGCCATCTTCTAAATGTTCAATAACCGCCAAAGCAGCAGAAACAGACAGATATCGACCTGTATTTGTTCCACTTATCTGCACAGGTCCACGTGGCGCAATCACATCCATGTACTCAGCTTTACCAGCGATCCCCGCTATCGGCATTCCACCGCCGAATGCTTTACCATATGTTGCAATGTCGGGAATAACGCCATAATCTTTTTGGGCACCGCCAATATTCGCTCGGAATCCTGTTAATACTTCATCAAAGATCAGCAATGCCTTATGTTTTGTCGCGAGCATACGCAGATTTTGGAGAAACCCTTCATCTGGTTTAATACAACCGATATTCAGAGCTATAGGTTCAAGAATGATCCCAGCGACATCATCGGAGTAAGTTTCGAATGCCTTTTGCACTGCATTTAGATCGTTCCATGGCAATGGTACAGTGAGTTGGCCCAGTTCAGGGGGAATGCCGACAGTACCTTCAAGGCGTTCTAGTTCACCATTACCATTTGAGAGCATTGAGCCACTTCGTGGAGAAGAATCAATATTCCATGTCAGGGTGTCATTTAAGCCATGAAAGTGACCTTCAAACTTGAAAATAATGCGTTTACCTGTCACGGCTCGAGCTATCCGTGTTGCATACATCGTGGCTTCTAATCCCGAATTTACAAGACGCAATTTCTCTGCACACGGAATTGCGGCACAAAAGAGCTCACTTAATAACTGATGCTTTTCAGTTTCATATTGCTGAAGAAAACCGCGTGACAGCGCATCAGTGATAGATTTTCGGATAACGGAACTATCGTGACCAAGGAAACATGATCCCCACCCCATGATATAATCATCGTACCATTCACCTGATGATAACTGTATTCGGGAGCCAGAAGCATTTCTGATCTGTATTGGCCCGATAACAGATAAGTGATTCCAACCAGCTAATACGTTACCTACACGTGTTTCGTTAAACTTTATCATTATATTTCCTCATAAACGTCGCTAAATAATTCTTCAGAATAGAGTACCCGTGTTATGAATATTAATTCGGATTCAATTTAGGTCTGACAAATGAAAATGATCAATCTATATACCGGTCATTCCACACTTAATTAATGGCCCGCTCATTATAATAACAATCGCAAATTTGTGAATAAAACAATTAAATTAGTTATAAATTAGTTTTCGGTACTTTTATTCAGTTAAATTATTCCTTTTCTTCATCAAGAAATCATCACACTATCATTACAGAGGCAACCATAGTTTATTCCTGAATAACTAATCCCCAGAAATTCTACATTTCCAAATAATTTCTGAAATCCGAAAAACGCCATGCTCATGCAACCATTTTCAGCGAAACAAATCCTCTAAACATGTTCTAAATGTCAGATAGATAAATTAGTTATCACAGATATGGTCAGATGTATTTTTCCAATAGGCCAATAACTTAAATTTAATACTTGGTGGATCACTCATATTCTCACCCTGCTCCACTCCATATTTTCCTCTAAATAGGTATCAAAAAATTATGCAAAGTACTCTACTATTTTAAATCCGATTATTACTTAGGAATTTTATTATTTATATTTATTATAAACAACTCTATAACATAATGAATTTAACTTATAATTCAGCGGGTAATAAAAAGTTAAGGTAGATTCACATAATAAGTGCAACATCGTTAATCTGGAAGTAAACATGTTCGTATTCCTTTAAATAATTCATTCGGTGTTTTCCCACCCCGTGTTTTTCGAGGGCGATT
>NZ_JBEJZY010000070.1:0-12775 GCF_040256935.1 Photorhabdus viridis | reverse complement strand
GTGAAGACGTTCAAGTTTGATTTTTTGTTCTGATGTAATAAATATTTTCATAGCGAGGATAATGATCTCCATTTCGGATAAAATCAAGCATCTTCAATGATTACGGGTATAGATTATTAACCTTTCAAAAATATGCTCCTTTTTGTATAATAGCTAGTACGGATTGTGAAAACTTTGAGATGAAAGTATCTCCCTTTATAGCTGCCACATCGAAGATTAAAACCATCCCTATCATAACGCATTTTCCTCCTCAGAAACCAAACGGATTTCCTTCATCACCTCACGCAGATGCATTTTTTGCCACATCAGTGATAAATTCCAATGTGGAATACTATAGCTCTTTATCATTAGAGAGAGAGTCCATCAAGCAGAGTATTGAAAAGTATGGTGACAACTGTTTAATCAGTTCTGCTGCTCTTGTTCTAGGTAATGATAAAAAGTCTCAAAAATTTGTTTATTCAAAAACTGTAGATCACTCAACAGAAAGTATTGCTAGAGCATTGGAAGGTATAGATTTCAATTTATTGAAGGTTTTTTACCTTTACTCAAGAAACAGAGTTATTTCTAATGAAATATGCAGTTTTGTAAAATCTATTGTTGGAGATAATACACTGTTGTTTGTTAGTGGAGGAATATCAAACACTGAGCAGGTAAATAACCTGTTATATTCTGGCGCTGATTTTGTTTCAATTGGAACTACATTTGAAGAAGTCAATTGGAATAACAACGCTATAAACATATTAAATAAAGAAATAATATATTAATGAGGAGTCTCTAATATGGAAGATGTGGTTTTAGTCGATGAGAATGATAACAGAGTCGGATGCATTAATAAGATAGACGCTCATTTAAACGGTGATTATCTTCACCGTGCCTTTTCCTGCTTTATTATTAATTCAAAAAATGAGGTATACATTCAGCAGAGAGCACAGTCTAAATTACTCTGGCCTGGATATTGGTCTAACTCATATTGCAGTCACCCGAGACCGGATGAAGAAATTTCTCATGCCGTGATGAGACGTGCGGAAGAAGAACTCGGTATTGTAATAAATGAAGAACCAAAATTTTTATATAAGTTCCAATATAAAGAAAAATATAAAGATGTAGGATATGAATATGAATTATGTCATGTCTTTGTTGTTTTTACTGATACACCACCAACGGAAAACCCAAAAGAAGTATCAGCAGGATTTTTTATTAATATTAAAGATGTCCAAGAATATATTAATAATAATGAAGAGTTTTGTACGCCTTGGTTCAAGAAAGAGTGGAGAGAGATATTACAGAACCACTTTGATAAATTGTGCTGATTAATATGTATAAAGTATTTAATCAAGAGTATACTATAAGTCTGCATGATACGAAATATCCTCTATTTTGATAGGTTTTCATAAAAGTATACCTTTTTTTCTAACTATGGAATAAAATCAGGTTCTAGAATAATGAATACTACTTGGCATGAAAAAAAGACAATTTATAATAATCTTAATCAATTGCATGGAGTTTATGCCATATTGATGGAAGAATATTTATCAACATTTTGTACAAACTTTGGTGGAATGTATTCAACACCACCGCTTGCTGTTGTCTGTGCGAAAAATACAGATTCAATAATAGTTATAATTCACTATTGTAATATAAATGAGATACCAATAAATATACGTGGTGTTGGGCATTCTTTTGGTACACAATCGCTTTCAAAGGGAATTGTATTAGTAGTATCAGTCGAAAATCCGGTATTTGAAAAAATAGATGAGTATAAGTTTAAAGTTTCAGCTTTTGAAACTTGGTTGTCTGTTGAGTATTTTTTGAGAAAAAATGGCTTATCATTTCCTATCTTGACTAGGCATCCTGATACGACTGTTGGAGGAACACTTTCTATTGGTGGATATGGAGAAGATTCATATCTATATGGAAGTCAAGCATCATGTATTCAATCGTATACGCTAATAACACCTGATGGAAAAAGGCATAGATGTTCAGAAGATTCAAATTCCGAACTTTATAATTTTGGACTCGCATCATTAGGAATATTTGGTATTATTGAAGATGTGACTTTTGAAGCAATTCCATTAAGAGTAGAGAACATACTTTATGTGATAGAGTTTGATGGAATTCTTCATTTACTGAGTTTTCTGATATTTATATCTGAGTATTCCAATCTGAATATTGAAGCTGTCACATGTCAATTATACCGAGGCAGATACTATGTTAATATGATTCTCAGCAATAACTCTGATCAGATCGATATTATTAATAAGATATTAGAATGTCAAGTGACAAGGTGTATTGGCTACAAATACCATTCAGTAAACGATTATAGAGGAAGAACATTTGGTGCCTATAGGCATGATCTCTGGAATAGAGACCATGTCAATCTTTGGGGAGATTATTGTGTTGATCAGAATAATATTATGGTTTTTGCTAATTTTCTATTAAATAGAGTAATTAACAATGACGTTTTTATAAGGAATAAAGGTCGGCTTCTTATAATTTTAAAGAAAAGTCCTAGTTTAAGTAAGTTCTTTCCTTTCGAGCCTATATCAAAAAAAATGAGTGGAATTGTATTCGGGGTTGGGGTGTACTTTACGTTTCCTAGAAACGAAAAAAAAGAATATGAAAAATTAAAGTTATTGCATAGTCAAATATTAGAAGAGTGTATTTTAAATGAAGGTCGGCCTTATCTTGCGGGATGGCATGAAATGAAATATGAAGATAAAATAAAAACATATGGAGATGATTATATGAAAATTTTAGAACTCAAGAAACACCTGGATCCTAAAGGAATCGTAAATAATTATGATTTTTTCATGGAGCATTAGTGATATAGCATATCAATGCCATGTAGATATTCTGATTTTATCAGTATAGAAATGAACTAAGTTAATTAGATGAATTATCTGCATTCTTGTTATAATGGGTAATACGATAATCTGACTTTCCGCCTGTTTTTATGAAATCGTAGATAGCCCTTTCTGAGCCTGAACGAATCACGTTGCAACAACTTGCCTTTAATCACCAGCACCGAGACGTCCGTACAAAAAACAAAGACCGCTGGTTACGAGAGTACAACATGTTTTTATGTTATCTTCCTGCCTACAGCCCGGAGTTGAATCTGATTGAAATCGTCTGGAAACAGGCCAAATACCGTTGGTGACGTTTTATGACTTGGACTAAAGATAATGAAGTATGAGCTAAAGACTTTATTGGAGGGTTACGGTGACCAATTTGCAATTAATTTCTCTTGAGTACTTATCATTCATATAACAAGAAACTTTATTTTCTAATTGATAATCGTGCGTATTGTTCAACTAGATAATTAGATAAAATTTGTAACATATATCTATTAATACGATTAGATAGTGAAATCTACTAGAAAATATATTAAAACTCAATCATGTGAAGATTGTGAATTTATATGAGATTGTGAATTTATATTAACAATTTACTGTGGGGATATTACTTAAATGAAGAAGATATTGATTATTTGCATGAGAACTTGGGGGCGAATGGGAAATTATGAAGCAGCAAAAAAAATTGAATCAGAACTAGCTAGGAAAGAAGTTTTTTCTACAGAATTAATCTGTTTTGATGAATTAGTACCTGTGTTCAGCAAGTTTGGATTAAGGATGCAAGAGATTTCTGCAAGTTATTATGACTCTCACATTAAATTGAAGCTATATGATGAGTTGATAGATGATATTAGTTCGTGGATTAGTAATTTCAATAATGAGCAGGTATTAAATGAATCATTATCGAGTGTCATTGAAAATGATTTTCCATCGTTAATTATATCGACAAAAGGTGTTATTGCCAAAATAGTCCATGCATTCAAAAATAAATTCGATTTTGATTTCAAAACCGTGAACTTCATAACTAATCCAGGTTTGTTAGATATTAAAATACATCAACATTTTAGTAGTGATTTGACGATTAGAACTACAAATTATTACCCAAATTCTGATATGGTTGAAAAATTTCATAGACTAGAGACTATTCCATTATTTAAGCCAGTTTCAAACTATCAAATCGATCAGCAGGACATTCCTTCTATTTTAATTCTCTGCAATGGATGTGAAGAAGGTTACTTTGATGTATTAAAAACTTCTTTCGAACATCCGTCGAAACCTAAAATATTCATGGTTATTGTTTCGAATAAGAAATTGTATGATGAATGCATAGATTTAAATAGGAAGTATGCAGATAGAGCATGCATTTATAATACATTAGCTAATAAGGATTATCTAAAATTGATACTAGAGGCTTCAACAAACAACAGATCATTTCTATACTCCAAATCTGGTCCAAACACAGTATTGGAATCAATTAGATTCAATTTACCAGTTCTAGTACATTTCTCTGGATTATCAATGGAAAAATGGATAGTAGAGTTGACAAACAAAAGAAAATTTGGTTTTTGTTTTGAAAATCAATCTAATGGGTCTAGCTTAATAAAAAAATGGTTGGATAATCCTGAGATTGTAACTAACTTTAAGCGTAACATAGAATTAAGTAAAAGTGATGATATGGTTATTGCACTTAAAGATTTACCTGATATAATTTGTGATGTCATGTAATGATTATGAAGGAAGTATTGAATGTTTCAAATTGAAAAACCCCCTATAACAACAGTATTTATAGTATGTGTGACAATTGTTTATTCCACATTTGTTTCATATTCATTAACAGATAGTTTTATCGGTAAAATAAGTATTCTAGAACTAGAGAAATATGGAGGGTTAACACCAAATAAATTATATGAATTTGAGTATTGGCGACTTCTGGTTTCTCAGTTCATACATGTTAAACAACTGCATATGGTCTACAATGTGCTATCACTTTCCATACTGGGAATTTTATTAGAAAAACATCTTGGATCTAAATTTTTATTAGTTTTATGGTTTACTTCTGGTGCTTTGGGAACTCTTTATAGCACTAACTTTGTTAGTTACCCTTGGAATATTGGTACAGGAGCATCACAAGCTGTTTTGGGCGTATCTTCTTTTGCATTACTGTTGGTTTTTGTCAAAGAGCATACCTCTAGTATATTAAAGTTTGCTGTTGTTTTTTCCATGCTGCCGGCAATAGCTTTAGATTTTATTTATGTTCACTACCCTAAGCCTGGTCATGTTCTTTCTATTTGTATTGGGCTTACAATGAGTTTATTTTTCTATAGGAAAAATAAATCTTATTTTGATAATGTTGTTATTTGAAAATAATAATTATCGGCGGATTCGACTAATAAGTGCAATTTTTCAGAAGGGCGGTCAGTTGCTATAGTAGGCATCTTTCTCGCCAAAAGAAAATGCACTATGGCCTATACACAACTGACCGAAACAGAAAGATACCCGATTTCCAGTTTAAGAGAAGCGGGTTTTTCACAGCTTTTTATTGCGAAGTCACTTAAGAGAAGCCCATCGACCATCAGCAGAGAATTGAAGAGAAATCAAGAAGTCCAGACATACTGCCCTGAACAGGCTCATTTGAAGGTATTGGCGCGTCGTCATTTTGCTAAGAAAGCCGTGAAAATAACGCCGGAAGTAAAAAGGTGGATAAAACGGTTAATTTGGAAAGATTTAAGCCCTGAACAGGTGGCTGATTATTTGAAGCAACATAAAGGGATATCTTTGCATCATGAGACGATTTATAGACTGATTTATCAAGATAAAAGGGAGGGGGGTGATTTATGGCAACATCTGCGAATAGCCAGAAAACCCTATCGCAAACGCTATGGTCGCTATGAGAGAAGAGGTAAAATTAAAAATCGGGTCAGTATTGATGAACGCCCGGAAATTGTTGATAAAAAAGAACGTATTGGGGACTGGGAAGGAGATACGATAATAGGGAAAGATAAAAAAAGTGTCTTATTAACATTGGTTGACCGCAAGACGCTGTATACAATTATCGTTAAACTTGATAGCAAGCAGGCATCAGAAGTCGCGAAAGCGGCAATGAAAGTATTATACCCGTTAAAACAAAAGTTTAAGACCATCACGTTCGATAACGGTTTGGAGTTCGCAGATCATGAAATCATCGGTGAAGAATTAGAAACCCAAATTTACTTTGCTCACCCTTATTCACCTTGGGAAAGAGGGATCAATGAGAATATCAATGGGTTAATCAGACAATACTTTCCAAAGGGAACCAATTTTAATGAAATCTCTGATCAGGAAATAAATTTTGTGGTAAACCGATTAAATAATCGCCCTCGAAAAACACGGGGTGGGAAAACACCGAATGAATTATTTAAAGGAATACGAACATGTTTACTTCCAGATTAACGATGTTGCACTTATTATGTGAATCTACCATCCACGAATAAATTAATAATGTGAGAATGTTCTATGAAACCCTCTGTGATAAAAATTAAAGGAATAGATTACAGTATAATTTCTATGTTAGTGTGGTTCTGTTTAACCATATAAAAAGAAAAGGATCTTCTGTGCGTGATATAGTTTTTTTTCTTGAAGAATACCCAGTCTTAACACAAACTTTTGTACATCAACAGATTATCAGTTTGAAGAAAGAAGGATTTAATGTAAGAGTTGTATCTGTTTCTAAATCTAGTGATACAATCTGTGCCAATGATTCTACAATCCCCTATGTTTGTCTAGGAGATATAAAAAACATTCATCCTATATATGCAATGTTAAAGTTTATTTATTTTTCTATAATCTCTGGTTATTTCTTTTCTAGAATTAGTTTATTTAAACTAAATTGTTACCGTAAGCGCTTGTTCTTTAAATTTCTATCCAATCCGTCACAAATAAAACCTAATGATATCGTTATAAGCCATTTTGGTATGGCTAGTATCATGGCGGCACAATTGAAAAAATATGGATATATTAAGAATGCACTATATAGTGTATTACATGCATATGAAATTACTAAAGAAAAGAGTCTTAATGATCTGAGAAGTCATTACGGAATTTTATTTGAGCAAGCAAATAAAATTTTTTCGGTTTGTGAACATATGCGTAATAGAATCATCAATCTAGGATGTAATCCTACCAATGTTGAGGTGCTACATCTGGGGATTGATATTGATGCTCTTTCATGTTTATATCCAAATGAATCTAATAAAGAAAAAATGAAGATAATTTTTGTCGGCCGTTTGACAGAAAAAAAAGGATTGCCTGATTTATTGTTATCTCTAGCACGAATAAGCAGTGAAGTGTCATTTACTTTAGACATTGTTGGCGATGGGGAGCTCGATAACTATTGTTATGAATTAATATTAAAGCTTAATTTGAATGAACATATAAAAATGCATGGTTTTCAACCCCATCACATAGTCTTAGATTTTATGAAAGACGCAGATGTTTTAATACTTCCATCCAAAATATCTAACTCTGGGGACATGGAAGGTATACCAGTGGTATTAATGGAGGCAATGGCTATGAAAAAGATAGTTTTGTCTACTTACCATAGTGGGATTACCGAGTTAATTGAAAATAATGTCAATGGATTTCTTGTTAATGAAGGAGATATTGTAGCTTTATCAGAAAAAATATCATATATAGACGAGTTGAGTAAAAAGGATAAAGATATTATGAGGACGAATGCACATAAAAAAATAATGAATGACTTCAATATTAATATTCAAAGTAAACATTTAGCTAACATAATACTTAATGATGGATTTTCTGAACGGTGAATATAGATGAAATATGACATTGTCTTTATATCTTATGATGAACCATGTGCCGAATCTAATTGGAATCATTTGAAAAATAGATTTCCTGATGCAAAAAGAATTCATGGTGTTAATGGTATCTTAAACGCTCATAAAGTTGCTTCTGATTCTGTAACGGCTAAATGGTTCTTTGTTGTAGACGGAGACAATAAAATTAGAGATGAATTTAATTTTGAGTTCCCTGTGGAACCTTTATGCTCAACTGCGACTTATGTATGGAGAAGTGTTAACTCAGCTAATCGCTTATGCTATGGGAATGGAGGTGTGAAATTATTTAATAAAAGCTTGTTTCAGGATGTTAAACATTTTTCTGGAGATATGACCATATCTCTTAGCCCTGATTATCGTGTAGTCAATATTGTTGCTTCAGATACAGTTATTAACACAAGCAGTTTCCATTCTTGGAGAGCTGCTTTTCGAGAATGTATAAAACTCAGTATACCAAGGGAAAATCCTAAAGAAGATATTATATGTAAAGAAAGATTAACGGCATGGAGTTTAATTGATACTCAGATAGAGTTTGGTGACTGGATATCAAAAGGAGCTCATGATGCTGCTCATTTTTATGAGGAAAACATTGAAAATATGGAATTCTTGTTATTAACCATTAATGATTTTAAATGGTTGAGAGATACGTTTAATTTAAAATACATTCAGAAAGATAGAGCATGATGACTTCATTATAGTTAAATTTATTAGGAGGTAATAGATGTTACGGCAAGTAGCAATTCTTATTCCTACTTATAAACGTAGTTCATCATTATTACGTTTATTGAAATCCATTGAAAAATTAGAGACATCAAATAACTATACTGCCATTGTGGCAGATAACGATTCTTCTCAGCAAGAGTCTTTTAACATGATCAATGAAATCAAAGATGATTTTAATTTCCATATTGATGTCATTCTTGTTGAAGATAAAAATATCTCATTAGTTAGAAATATGCTGTTAACTTTGGCCTTTGAAACATATAAGTGCGATGCAGTTGCTATGATTGATGATGATGAGATTGTTAGTCCTCGGTGGTTAGATGCACTTATTGAATGCCAGATACAGACAAATTCTGATGTGATACAAGGTAACACTTATCCTATTTTTTTGGATAAAAAAAGAAAATGGATGGAAAAAGTTTCATTTTATTACCGAGATTTATTAGTATCAGATCCTAAAGATATAAATGTCAGCACTTGTAATGTATTTATTGTACGCCGAGTATATGAATCGATGAAGGAGCAGCTGTTTGACTTGAGTTTTGGTGTTACAGGAGGAGAGGATACAGATTTTTTCCATAGAGCAAAGCAAATTGGGATCAGCTGTTTCTATTGCTGTGATGCACTGGCCTATGAATTCTACGAACAAAATCGTGCAAATATTTCTTGGGTCTTAAAAAGAAGTTTTAGAGTAGGAAGAACAAATTATAGGATATTTAATAATAATGACCTGAGTAAGGTATGGATTACTGCTCTCATTATCCCATTTACTATTGTGAAGCTTGGTTTTTTCTTTTGGCATTCAAGCTTGTACGTACATTATTTAATAAAGATATTTCGCCAATTTGGAATTGTAGTTGAAGGTGTTCATTGTAATTTGAATAACTGATAATTATTTTGAATGAGTAGCTCACATGAGTAGAGTTTCTGTACTAATCCCCCATTATAATCAGCCTATACTTATTGTTAGTGCTATTGAGTCTATAATGAGAACTTGTTTGAGTGATGTGCATATTTTAGTTGCTGATGATCATTCATCAGAAGACAACTATATACAGCTCCGACATGTTTTAGAATATTTAGCAAGTAAAACTAATTTAAATATCAGGTTGTTTAGGAGTGATGTTAATGTCGGAGCTTATCGATTGAAAAATGATATCATCAATAGAATTGATACTGAATTTATAACCTTTCATGATGCAGATGACTATTCTGTACCAACGAGACTAGATTGCCTATATAATCTGATGAGAAAAAATAGTTATATTGATATATTAGGTTCTTCATATATAGATTTCTACCAAAATTTCCATACGGTTAACTCATTTCGCATTAAGAAATTTTATAGAATCCCTTATATTGCACATCAACTTGGTAAGAAGTATCTGAGTTTTCAACCTTCTCAGTTAATTAGATTTAGTATATTTCGTACCCTTGGTGGTTTTGATGGTACAACTAGAATTGCTGCTGATGATGATTTTTTACTTAGGGCTATTCATTGTGTAAAGGTCAGGAATATTAACCGTCCCCTCTATGTAAAGGTAGAAAGAGAAAGCTCTCTTACCACATCGCCTGTTACTGGATTCCAATCAGAAACTAGATTAAATTATATTAAGAAGCTAGATCAATTACGAAATACAATAAAGAGTAACTTACCATTGTCAGAGTATATGAACAAACCCAACGATGTTCAATTTCACCTGAATGAAATCGAGTTAAAATAGTTGAAATGTTTTGATGTGAAATATGCTGTAGTTTCCAGTGAATGATTTTTATATTTTTCGTGACAGATACTCTAAGTGAGGTAGTATGGACGACATTAAAGAATGCTTAAAAGAAATTGTAGAAAAAATAAAGAGAGAAGAAAAAGTCTTAGCTATTCTTGGATATGGATCATATTTCACAGGTAAGTATAAAAATGAAAGCAGTGATATTGACTTGCTTATTATACATGGAAGTGAAATTGATTTATTTAGAAAGAAGATAGTCTATCGTGAAGTAGAATTTGAACTTCGGTATATGGCAGAAAAATCTTTAGTGAAACTTTTATCTCATAAGCATGGACCAACAATAAAGCATATGTTGGATTCAGAGATTATTTTTGATAATAAAAATATAGCAAGAGAATTGAAACTAAAAACCTATTCTATAGTCGAGTCGCCTATTGTAGAAACATTTTCTATAGAAAATAGGAGGAAAAGTGCATTGCTAATTGAAAGCCTATACCGGAAGGTACATCAAGTGAAAGATGACCTTGGATTTTTCGAATTTGCATGTTCTAAGTTTTTGCTCAATATTACAGATTCTTATATCAGACTTCATCGTCATTGGGGACTGCAAGGTTTTCGCAAAATGATTAGCCAGCTCAAAGATATTGATGAAAGTTTTGCTGAGCATTTCTCACTGGCAATGAGCCCTAATCATATAGAAACAAGAATTGAGGAAATAGATTTTCTTTATAGAGAGGTTATTATGCTTCTTGGTGGTGAAACAAATTCTGATGAAAATTTTGTGAGTCAGGGCATTATGCACATACTGAATGTGGTTGAGAACTAAATAAGATCCCAAAATAGTGCTACATCTTATACTACTCATAATTCTATATATAATAATGATTTGAAGACGGCCATGTGTAGCAGAATTATGAAATAATGAAATGGACACCTCCCTAAAACGGCTTCAGTGAGCCATGCTGAATACATCAGCAAAAATATGAAGAGGTGTCCAATGGAACAAGTTATCGGCATTGATCTGGCAAAGCGAGTGTTTCAATTACATATTGCGTCTCCGCTCGGAAAAATGATTAAAAATACCGTGGTAACGCGCGATAAACTGATGACATTCATTGCTCAACAACCCCCTTCCAAAATAGTGATGGAGGCTTGTGGCAGCGCAAATTACTGGAGCCGACAATTTAAACGCTTTGGTCATGAGGTGAAGCAAATCAGCCCCCAATATGTCGCCCCATTCAGAATGGGCAGCAAGAATGATAAAAATGATGCCGTGGCTATTGTGGAAGCAGACAGCCGTCCAGGGATGCGTTATGTGCCGGAAAAAACACAGAAACAACAGGATATTCAGTGTTTGCATCGTGTTCGTCAGCGGCTAATGAAAAACAGAACGGCGCTGATTAATCAAGTACGGGGATTAGGCTTAGAATATGGCATTGCCATACCCGAAAGCGCTCACAAGGTTGAGCAATGTTTGCCTGAGCATCTGGAAAACGCGGAAAATGACCTGACCCCGCTAAGCCGTGAATTATTTCAGGAACTCTTGCTTGAACTCAAAGAACAGCAGCAGCGTCTGAAAATACTGGATAAACGCCTCAACCATTTGAACGCACAAGAGGAAGATATTCGCCGTCTACTGACGCTACCGGGTATTGGTCCACTGGGGGCATCCGCTTTGATGATAGCGCTGGGAGAGAGTACGGATTTCAAAAATGGCCGCCATTTTGCCCGTTATCTGGGGCTGGTTCCAATTAAAAGGCGTGATAGCCCGCTGCGGGCTCAATAAAGCGGCAGTTGCCCTGGCAAATAAAAATGCCCGAATAGCCTGGGCTCTGGTCAGCCAACAATCGAGTTATGAACCACGATGAGTGACCCATGATGTAAATGATGTAGAAGTCCATAAGTTGATGTACTGACAGGTAGAACCGACTCTCTGTGAACCTGGTAAATAACTCAGTCTATCGAGACTGTTGGAATAATGAGGGCAGAGAGTGCGGATTTTCATCAGGGTTCATTGAAGCCGAATATATGTTTGCGACTACGTTGTCAGAAAAATTTACTCACCCACTTGAGCAGGGCAGGATTCCACTTTGTATTTAATTTAATCAAAGATAAGTTGGCTACGAAATTCCCCTGACCAAGTCGCTCTTCGACGTTTCGCTGCTTGATTATCTTTTATACTCGTATTTTGTTTAATCACATTTAATGCTATTCGATTAAAAAGAGCCATTTGTGCTGCACCATCAGGATCTTTAAGCGAGATAGCATCTTCCCGAAAGGTGACGTCCAAAACCCAGTGTAGCTCATTTTCCACTGACCAATGCTTTCTTATTGCCGTGGCAGCCCGCTCCACATCTAAAGGCAACGAACTCACATACCAGCGTGAATCACGGTGGACTGGTTGGCCTTTCACACTGCGTTCACTGACCACTTCGATAACAGACTGTATTGATGACCATTTTTCCTGAAGTGCTGCTGGCAATGCCGCATGAATTTGCATAACATGACGGAATTCTGTCCGTCCATGCCAGGGCAAGATCGTGAATATTTTGTTAAAAAAATCAGATTTGACCGACAGTAATAGTTATGATCTCATACTCTCTTTTTGAGAGCAAAAACCATGTGCTTTGATATTTTT
>NZ_JBEJZY010000069.1:0-13844 GCF_040256935.1 Photorhabdus viridis | reverse complement strand
TAATCCATCACCGTATTCAGGGTATCTGCCGTGACCTCGCTGATCCCCTCCCCTTCCGGCACCCCTCGCCATTGCCAGGATTTCACGCACTGCATCCGCTTTTCCCGCGCGCCGGGGTGATCGTGATAATACTGTATTGTCTCCGGACTCCAGGCCGACGGCGAGAAGGCCAGCCAGGTATCCTGACGCAGCGCGATATCCTGCAATACGATAAACTCTACATTGGTACTCTGATGCGTCGGGGCGTGACAATCTGCGGTTTTCTTAGGGAAAACACCAAAAGGCGCATTGTATTGCTTCCACAGCGCCCCGTCCTCGCTGATACTCCAGGTTTCCCAGCTCTCCTGAGCAAATATCCCGGCATTGCAATAATAAACATATAAAAAACCCTGCCGTAAGGCGCGCAGCGCATAATGGTAGCCTTTGGCCGCTGGAAACGACGTCTCCGCCCATTCCGGCAAGGTTTCATGGAGACTATCCGGCACCACCGAATAACGTACCGGCATCAGCGCCGGGCCGGTTGCTTCACACATTTTGCATAATGGTCGATTCATGACTGTATCTCCTTATTTTATGAAGGAATAATGGATGTTTTGGGATGACAGCATTCTCGCGCCAGCGTCCGCCACGTTTTTTCTGGCAATCGGGCTGTGCGATCAGCATAACCACGGGTACTGTTACCCTCCTCACCGGACAGCAAGGATTGTATCCGGGGGTGCAAATCGATCTCCGGGTGGTATAGCAAGCCATGCAAAGCACACGCCTCCAGATCACGAACATGATGAAAGGCATCGCGTTCAGCGACCCGACGCAATAAAGCCAGCATAATCGCCAACGCTTCGGACTCTGTCCGGCGTAACTGGTTGCGATGTGCCTGACGATTTGGGTAAACGCGGCGTCCCGCATCAGCATCTGCGCCGGTTTGATATCTTTCTCCGGGCTGGTGAATTCAATAACGTAACGAAAAGGCTGGCTTAAGCCTTCCTGCCCGCTAAACGCCACCACATCCAGCGGCGCGGTATTTTTCCAGACTTTCAGTTTGTAACGGCTGTGATCAAAAATGATCGCCGGGGTGGTGTTGTTCATCATTTTCTCCCACTGGCTTCCCGGTCGCTTCAGGTACGCTACCGCCCATAGCCGTATACCGAGGCCCATAAGGTCATAATTTGTTTTAGGGGTTCCATAGCGGGGCCTGTGGCGCCCGCCATCACACCTGGTCAGTCCAGGTGATTTTCATGTCGCCTACACTGACGACGTGTGTGAAAAAACGGGCGCCTGTTGCAGTCGCTAGCAGGAGCCGGTCGAACGCCCTGCCCAATGCCCGTTCGACCGGCTGTAAACAGCGCAGCCGGCAGTTGGGGAATTTGGCGGACCACTTGCTCAGACTCGAAATCGTTTATTTTCCGGAAAGTGAATGCGATATTTTCTTCGCTGCCATTTTCAGCCAAGGTATTTTGAACCGTCAGGTTAACTGCGGGGCTGAATTCAATCATCGCCAATAATTGCAGAGGCAACTCAACTTTTTTCTGCGCACTACCGGTGTGTAAATCTAATTTGATATTAATACGCACTTTAAGGGACTCTTTTTGAAAACTCTGTATCACCAGCAGTTCCTTAAAAATAAAGGTGGCATGAATGGCATGATGACCATGCCATTACGCATCTCATAAACAAAAAACCGGATTCAGATATTTCAGAGCAGGCAGATAACCAGGCAACAAATAAGAGAAAACCGACAATACCGTGCCAATAAATAAATGAATTTACCAGACAGGCCATTTCCTAGTGAAAGGTTATTTTCTAAACAGATTTATCTAAAATCAAGACATTTTTTATCCTACAGCACTTTTTGCACAAAACAAATCAGTCATAAGAACTGACTTATGACTTAAAAAACACACAAAATATAAATATAACCTAAACAATATGATATTTTTTTAAAAAAAATATTGCATTTATTTTTACAAGATGATAAAGGCTTCTCTTTTTATTATTAACAGCGTAATTTGGTAATGAGAGATATATTAATACTTTATTTTTTTCAATTAGTTATGAAAATATCATACAGATAAAGTCATTTTTATATTCACAACATAATAAGCCAAGTACTTAGTAGAAAAAGTAAAAAAGAAATAATTATCAGCCAGGTTAATGCGAATGAGAATAAATTCTACAATGCAGAATAATGCGTGGTAGAAATAGTCAGAAACAATGAATTAATAAGGATATTATTAGTGATATTTTTACAAAATATCTACCCTACTGTGATTCAGATAAAGCGATAGATTTATTTTCACAGTGCACTGAATAGTAATAATAATTATGTAAACAAAAGAATTCAATAAAAAGGGATAACTTGCTTTTCAATAAATAGAGCCACACCCGCCACGCTTTTTATCGATTTAACGATAAGAAGCGTGGCGGGTTCTTTACCTTAATTTTATTTGGGGAGAGATGTCCGGCCATTATAAATACCTTTAACCGGACAACATCGCCGTCAATAATCGCTTGCTATTCCTGCAATATCACTGACACTACACCGCCTCCGCTTCACAATTCATTGCCAATGCCATGCTTAAGGTTTTAGCCAAAATAGTTTTATTTTCACTATCCTCCATTAAGCTAAAGTGGTCGCCCGGTACAGATGTTAGCTGGAGCGAAGAATCAGGCACAACCTGCTTCCAGCCTAACGACGGTTCCATGCTCAAGGAGGGTAATGTGGCTTCCGTAACAAAAGGGATCTGCGGATAAGACTCCATCGCATAGAACTGATGGAGCGTTATCGCCAAGACTTGTGGCTCATATTCTTTGACCATTTGCATATAATTTCCCATCTGTTCCCAACGTTTTGCGATCAAGTCAGGACGCAGATTTGCCGGGTATAATTCCAGTTCCTGCGCCGCAGCAATAAATTGCACCAAATTCAGTTTATCGATTCTCTGATGCAATACCGCAATCTCCTCTTCATGTTCCCCGCCCGACTGTCTTGCCAGTTCAATAAGAAACTGGAATTTTAGTTGAATAACCAGATGCTTGAAGCAGTGAGGAGCTGGCGTATCAATCAAACCCAAGAAATCAACGGTCTCACCGGCGTTTAAAAGTTGCTGGGCAATGGCATAAGCCAGTACACCACCAGAAGAGTAACCGTAGATCCGGTATCGGCCTTCCGGTTGAACCGCTTTCATAAAGGTGATCATTTTGGCGGCCAACGCTTCAATAGTCGATACCGGCTCTTCATTGATGGACGGCCAAGGCAATGCATAAATCGGATAGTCTGACTGAATATGTTGAGCTAATCCAAAGATATAAGAGTAATCATCCATGCCGCTGGGCACAAAGAATAGCGGTGGCTCCATTCCGGATGGCCGCACGGGTATCGCACTGCTTTGCGACTGAGACAGTGGATCTAATGTGATTTTTGATACCAGTTCAGCCAGCACAGGGAATTGGAATAGGTTATTCAATGTACACATCAAACCACGGCCTGCGGCAAGGTTTATCATCCGCATAGCAAGCAACGAGTGTCCACCCAACGCAAAGAAATTGTCATACCGGCCTATTTGCTCAACCTCCAGCAATTCACTCCAGATAGTGGCGAACGCAGTCTCAATTTCCCCTTGCGGCGCTTGGTAAACCTGGCGGGCAAAGGCATTCTGATCCGGCGCCGGCAACGCCTGCCGATCTAATTTACCGTTCGGAGTCAGCGGAAAGGTATCCAGACGCACAAAAGCCGCCGGTACCATATAGTCAGGTAAAATAGCACTCAGATGTTCACGCAGGCTGGCGGCCAGCCCGTTATCCGTTTTTGCCACTACATAGGCAACTAAACGCTTATCCTGACCATCACCCAACGCCAGCACCAACGCTTCACTCACCGCCGGATGCTCGGTCAGATGCGCCTCTATTTCCCCCGGCTCAATACGGAAACCGCGGATTTTAACCTGCTGGTCATTACGGCCAATAAATATCAGGTTGCCATCCGGCAGGTAGCGGGCCAAATCCCCGGTTCGGTACATCCGCGCATCCGGTGTCTGGCTAAACGGGTCAGCCAAGAAACGTTCAGCGGTCAGGTCAGGACGATTGAGATAGCCACGCGCCACACCGTCACCACCGAGATACAATTCTCCTGCCGCTCCCAATGGGACCGGCTGACCACAAGCATCCAGCAGATAAACACAGGTGTTAGCCGTTGGACGTCCAATAGGCGTTAATGCATCAGTATAATCTGCCGGACAACGCCAGGTGGTGGCACATACCGTGATTTCTGTCGGACCATAAGCATTGAACAGCGTGGCCCGGCCACGCAGTGCCTGGAGCAGCGCCGCGCTGGGCGCTTCTCCGCCCAGTATTAATGTTGGTCTTATGGTTATCTCCGGTAAATCGGCGCCATCCCGCAACAGAGCCGGTGTCAGGCAGGCGTGAGTCACCGCCTGTTCTTCCAGATAATGCCAAAGACGGAGCGGATCCTGACGAACCGTGTCGGCAGGAATATCCAAGGTGGCGCCGCCACACAATGCCATCATGATTTCCCAGACGCTGGCATCGAAACCAAATGAGGCGAATTGCAACATCCGGCTATGGGAATGAATGTCAAACTGGTTGATTTTATCCCGGATAAGGTTGACCAACCCACGATGTTCAACCATCACTCCTTTCGGCATACCGGTCGAGCCGGAAGTATAAATCACATAGGCCAGATGCCATGAAGTTAGCGCAGGAACCTGCGGGTTGTTGTCCGGCTGATCAGGCAGGGTGTTCGGGTCAAGTACGGTTAATTTCGCAAGTGCTTCTTCACCCAGTGCGGCACGCCCGGTATTATCCGCCAGTACCACCGACGGGGCGGCATCATTCAGCATATAAGCCAGACGATCACCCGGATAGGCCGGATCCAACGGTACGTAGGCGCCACCCGCTTTCAGTACTGCCAATAGCCCTGTAATCCTTGATGGTGAACGCTTCACACAAATCGCCACCGGTTGATCAGGTTGCACGCCCAGTTCAATTAATTGATGAGCCAGCCGGTTGGCACAGGCATTCAGCTCCGCATAACTGACGGCTTGCTCTTCATAGATCAACGCCGTGGCATCAGGGTTTTTCTCGGTTTGTTGTTCAAATAGTTGATGGATGCACAGCTGGTCAGGATACGCAGTTTCCGTCGCGTTCCAGATTTTAAGCAGCAAATTCCGCTCGGTTTCAGGCAGGATTTCCAGCATCCGTACCGGCATTTCCGGGGCCTGTTCAAGTGCCGCCACCAAACTTTCCAGCGCTTGTTGCATATAACCACATACCCGCTCTGGGTCAAATGGCCGGACAATTTGCGCGGTTAACCCCAGCGCTTCGCCAAAATCCTCCACTGACAGTGTGAACGGATAGTTGGTCCGCTCCTGTGCGCCAAGGAATTCAACACCGTCCATGATTTCATTCGACGCCGTCGGCAATGCGTTGTGCCGGTAGTTCAGCAAGGTACTGAACAGCGGGGTTCCACCCTGTACCCCACTGCAACGTTGAGCCAGCGCCAATGACGCATGTTCATGTGTCAACAATCCCGCTAACCGACGATGTGCCGCCAGTACACTGTCCTGTACCGGCGTGTCATCCATATCCAGCCGCAGCGGTAAAGTATTGATAAACAGTCCCATGCCATTGTCTGCACCTTCACCGGCGGCCATGCGCCCGAACAATACTGTGCCGAATACTACTTGTTCCTGTCCGCTGGTACGCGACAATACCTGCGCCCAGGCCAAATGACACAAGGCAGCCAGGCTCACGCCCAGACGCCGGGCCTGTCCGCGTAAGCGGTCATTCAGCCCAGCGGTCAACATCCGGTGCGATTCTGTCATTTGCGAGCCATCATGATGTACCTCGGTCAATCCGAATGGCAACGTGGGTTCATCCACCTCGGCCAGCATGTCGGTAAAGAAGCGAACATGCTGCTCCTGACTGACCCCCAGCCGGGCCTGCGCCACCAGATTGCGGAAAGGCACCGGCGCAGGCAGGTGGCTTTCCTGTCCGTCAAGCTGTCCATCAAGATAGGCCTGAACTTCGTTGCTCATCACATCCAGTGCGGTATGGTCACCAATCAGATGATGCATCAGTTGCAGTACAATCCAGCGACCATCAATCTCCGGCGCGACGACAAAGCGCAGCAACGGTGCCTGTCCCAAATCAATACGATGTCGGCGTGGATCAAAATATCGAGCTAACTGGTCACTGACCGGCCCGTCAACCGGATCCAGTGTCAGTTCAGTTACCGACAATCGCACTTGACGGCAAACCACCTGAGCAGGAACCGATAATCCTTCCCAGATAAAAGCGGTACGCAGGATGTCATGGCGGTTAATTATCTGTTGAACCGCCGCCAGATAACGGTCCAATAGAGGCCGATCAGCAAAGGCCATCTGGCCGGCCAGTAAATAGGGGTCGCCTTCGTTTGCCAGTAGATGATGGAACAGAATGCCGTCCTGTAACGGCGACAATGCATAGATATCCTGAATATTGCTGATCCCGCCCGGTATCTGTTCGACGATGTGATCAATCTCAGGCTGAGTGAGATCAATCAACGGTAACATTCCCGGCGTCAACGCCATCGTTGCCGGTGTA
The DNA here is from genome assembly GCF_040256935.1 of Photorhabdus viridis. Lineage (NCBI taxonomy): Bacteria > Pseudomonadati > Pseudomonadota > Gammaproteobacteria > Enterobacterales > Morganellaceae > Photorhabdus > Photorhabdus viridis. Next base: position 7,244 of record NZ_JBEJZY010000069.1, on the reverse strand, counting down.
ATGACGTTGGCAGGCACACCTTCGCCCTGATTCAGTTTCAAGGTTTGAGCAAGTTCAGACAGTACAGGAGATTGGAACAGGTCACGTACTGCCAGCGTTAAACCCAGGTTACGCAAGCGTTCGACCATCCGCACCGCGAGCAATGAATGACCCCCTAAGGCAAAGAAGCTGTCATACCGGCTTATCTGCTCAACGCCCAGTAAGTCATGCCAAATAGCGGCGAGTGCGGTTTCCGTTTCCCCTTGCGGCAGCGCGTAAATCTGGCGGGCAAAGGCTTCCTCCCCCGGTGCCGGGAGCGCCCGGCGATCCAGTTTGCCGTTAGGTGTCAGCGGGAATGCGTCCAGACGTACAAAGGCCGCCGGTACCATGTAGTCAGGCAACGACGCGCTCAGATGTTCACGCAAGTGGTTAACCAGCCCGTCATCCGCTTCTGCTACTACATAAGCAACCAGACGTTTGTCCTGCCCATCACCCAGCGCCAATACCAGCGCTTCACGTACTGCGGAATGCTCTGTCAGCCGAACTTCTATTTCCCCCGGTTCAATCCGGAAACCACGGATTTTAATCTGCTGGTCGTTGCGGCCAATAAAGACCAGATTGCCGTCCGGCAGGTAGCGAACCAAATCCCCGGTGCGATACATCCGTGCATTGGCTGCGTCACTAAACGGATCAGCAAGGAAACGTTCGCCAGTCAGTTCAGGACGATTGAGATAGCCACGCGCCACACCAGTACCACCAATATACAGCTCGCCCACCGTTCCCAAGGGCACCGGCTGGCCGCCAGCATCCAGCAGATAAACACGGGTATTGGCTGTCGGACACCCAATAGGAATGAATCCATCCCGATAGTCTGATGGACAACGCCAAACGGTGGCGCAAACCGTTATTTCTGTCGGGCCATAGGCGTTGAATACCGTTGCCCGGCCACTCAGTGCCTGGAGCAAAGCCACACTAGGAGCCTCACCGCCCAGTATTAATGTTGGTTTGATGGTCATCGCCGGTAAATCAGCGCCATCCCGCAGCAGGGCGGGCGTCAAACAAGCATGCGTCACCGATTGCTCTTCCAGATAATGCCAGAGGCGGCGCGGGTCCTGGCGAACAGCATCGTCAGGAATAGCCAGGCTAGCGCCACTGCCCAATGTCATCATCATTTCCCAGACACTAGCATCGAAACCAAATGAAGCGAATTGCAACATCCGGCGATGGGAATGAAGGGCGAACTGGGCGATTTTATCCCGGATAAGGTTGACCAGCCCACAATGTTCAACCATCACGCCTTTCGGCGTACCGGTCGAACCGGAGGTGTAAATCACATAGGCCAGATGACGAGAGGTCAATGCGGCAACTTGTGGGTTGTTGTCCGGCTGATCAGGCAATGAATTCGGATCAAGAACAACTTGTTGTGCAAGCATTTGCTCATTTAATGCTGAGCGTCCGGTATTATCTGCCAACAAAATAGCCGGCTCAGCATCGGTCAAAATATGAATCAGACGCTCACCCGGATAAGCGGGATCCAGTGGCACGTAGGCGCCACCCGCTTTCAATATGGCCAACAGCCCGACTATCCGCGCCGGTGAACTTGCCACGCAAATCGCCACCCGTTGATCCGGCGCGACACCCAGCGCGATAAGCTGATGGGCCAGCCGGTTGGCACGGGTATTCAATTCCGCATAGCTAAAGGATTGGTTTTCATATACCAACGCGGTGGCGTCCGGGGCATTCTCCACCTGTTGTTCAAACAGTTGATGAATACACAGTTGGTCAGGATAGGTTGTTTCAGTCGCATTCCAGGTTTTCAGCAACAATGTGCGCTCCGTTTCCGGCAAGATTTCCAATGTCTGTACCGGCGTTTCCGGCGCCTGTTCAAGCGCCTCTGTCAGACTTTCCAGCGCTTGCTGCATATAACCGCATATCCTTTCCGGATCAAATGGCTGCACAACCTGAGCAGTCAGCCCCAAATCGGAACCACCATCCTCTACCGACAACACAAACGGGTAGTTGGTCCGCTCCTGCGCGCCAAGGAATTCAATACCGCTGATGATTTCATCCGGCGTGACCGGCTGGGTATTATGCCGGTAATTCAACAGCGCATTGAATAGCGGTGTCCCACTGGCTACCCCACTGCAACGTTGAGCCAGCGCCAGTGAGGCATGTTCATGCGCCAACAATCCCGCCAATCGGGTATGGGCGGACTGTACACTCTCCCGCACCGGGGTTTCATCCATATCCAACCGTAACGGCAGGGTATTAATAAACAGTCCCATGCCATTGTCAGCGCCTTCGCCAGCCTGCATACGCCCAAACAACACCGTGCCAAACACCACTTGTTTCTGACCACTGGTACGCGACAAAACCTGCGCCCAGGCTAAATGACACAGCGCCGCCACACTGACGCCCAACCGCCGAGCCTGATTACGCAAACGGTTATTCAGTGTAAGCGTCAACATCCGGTGCGATTCCGTCACCTGCGAGCCGTCATGGTGGACTTCTGCCAATCCGAACAGCAACGTCGGCTCATCCACCGCCGCCAGCATATCGGTAAAGAAACGGGTATGTTCTGACTGGCTGGCGCCCAACCGGGCCTGCGCCACCAGATGACGGAAAGGTGTCGAAGCCGGCAAGCTGTCTCCCCGTCCGGTAAGATACGCCTGCACCTCGCTGTTCATCACTTCCAACGTGGTATGGTCGCCAATCAGGTGATGCAGCAGTTGTAGCAGGATACAGCGGCCATCCGTATCCTGAGCAATGACAAAGCGCAACAACGGCGCCTGATTCAGGTCAATACGATGCCGGCGCTGATCAAAGCGTTGGGCCAGTTGGTTACTGATCGATCCGTCAGCCGGATTGAGTGTCAATTCTGTGATGAATAAGGGAACCTGACGACAAACCACCTGAGCCGGAGCTGATAACCCCTCCCAAATAAACGCGGTACGCAGAATATCATGGCGGTCAACCACCTGTTGAACCGCGGCCAGATAACGGTCCAGCAAAGGCCGATCTGCAAAAGCCTGTTGGGTTATCAGCAAATAAGGATCACCTTCGTTTGCCAGCAAATGGTGGAATAAAATACCATCCTGTAGCGGTGACAGAACATAGATATCCTGAATGTTGGCAATCCCGCCCGGAACTTGTTCAACTATGCGGTCAATCTCAGGCTGAGTCAGATCAATCAGCGGCAACATTTCTGGCGTCAGTGTAAGAGAATCCGGTGTAATGCCGTTGTCAGGCACCCTGATTTCACAATGTTGCGCCAGAGACTGGGCCAAAACACTGAGAGTCGGATGCTCGAATAGCGTTTGAACCGATACGCCCAGCCCTCTACGCCGCAGACGTTCAATCATCCTGACAGCCAGCAGCGAGTGACCACCCAGAGCAAAGAAGCTGTCGTGCCGGCTAATCTGCTCAACCTCCAGCAATTCACTCCAGATAGTGGCGAGCGCAGTCTCAATTTCCCCTTGCGGCGCTTGGTAAATCTGACGGGCAAAGGCATGTTGATCAGGCACTGGCAACGCCCGGCGATCCAATTTACCGTTCGGAGTCAACGGAAAGGCATCCAGACGTACAAAAGCCGCCGGTACCATATAGTCAGGTAAAATAGCACTCAGGTGTTCACGCAGACTGGCGGCCAGTCCGTTATCCGCTTCTGCCACTGCATTATTTACCACTACATAGGCAACTAAACGCTTATCCTGACCATCACCCAACGCCAGTACCCACGCTTCACTCACCGCCGGATGTTCGGTCAGATGCACCTCGATTTCCCCCGGCTCAATACGGAAACCACGGATTTTAACCTGCTGGTCATTACGACCGGCAAATACCAGATTGCCGTCCGGCAGGTAACGGGCCAAATCCCCGGTGCGATACATTCGGGCATCAGTTTCATAACTGAACGGATCAGTGAGGAAACGTTCGGCAGTCAGTTCAGGGCGATTGAGATAGCCACGCGCCACACCCACACCGCCAATATATAACTCACCTACTGCGCCCAGCGGCGCCGGCTGACCGTGTTTGTCCAACAGATAGACACGCTTGTTGACTGTCGGGCTACCGATAGGAATTAATCCGCCGGTATAGTCTGACGGACAATTCCAAGTGGTGGCGCAAACAGTGATTTCTGTCGGGCCATAAGCGTTAAACAAATCGGCCCGGCTGCACAATGCCTGAAACAGGGCGGTAGCCGGCGCTTCCCCTGCAAATATTAATGTGGGCTTTATCGTTATCGCCGGCAAACCAGCACCATCGTGGAACATGGCCGGTGTCAGACAGGCGTGCGTCACCGAATGCTCTTCCAGATAGTGCCAAAGACGGTGCGAGTCTTGCCGGATTGTTTCAGTCGGAATAACCAGCATGGCCCCACTGCCCAGCGCCATCATGATTTCCCAGACGCTGGCATCAAAGCCAAATGAGGCAAACTGCAACATCCGGCTGGTTACACCAACATCAAACTGGGCAATTTGTTCCAGCGTCAGGTTAACCACACTCTGATGTTCAATCATCACCCCTTTCGGTCTGCCGGTGGAGCCGGAAGTGTAGATCACATACGCCAGATGCCGTGAGGTGAGATCAGGGACCTGCGGGTTGTTGTCTGGCTGATCTGGCAGGATATTTGGATCGAGCACAGTTAGCGTCGCCAGTGCTTCTTCACCCAGTGCCGCGCGTCCAATATTATCCACCAGCAAAATCGTTGGCGCGGCATCAATGAGCAGGTAAGTCAGACGTTCACCCGGATAAACCGGATCCAATGGCACATAAGCCCCGCCCGCTTTCAACACCGCCAGCAATCCCACGACTCTCTCCAGTGATCGTGTCACACAAATGGCTACCGGCTGGTCTGGTATTACACCTAATGCAATCAGTTGATGAGCTAATCGGTTGGCGCGGGCATTCAGTTCGGCATAGCTGAGTGTCTGGTTTTCATACCTTACCGCTATGGCGTCCGGGGTCTTCTCCACCTGTTGTTCAACCAACTGATGAACACATAATTGCTCAGGATACGGCGCTGCGGTCGCATTCCAGTTTTCCAGCAATAACGCCCGTTCAGTGGATGACAAAATGTCGATAGTCGTGACAGGTTGTTGAGGGTAGTTCACCATCGCCCGCAACAGAGCCTGCAAATAACCGGCCTGTCTTTCAATCGTTTCAGGGTCAAACAAGGCAGAAGAATAATTCAGTTCGCCAACAACCTCGCCTGCCTTCTCCGTCAATTCCAGTTGCAGATCGAAGTTAGCAATATCGTATCCCTGTACGACTGACGTCACCGCTAATCCCGGCAGTTGCCACTGTTCTGTGTCACTCTCCTGCCAGGCGAACATCACCTGAAATAGCGGGGTATGTTCCGGTCTGCGGGGCGGTTGTACGATCTCAACCACCTGTTCAAAAGGCAGATCCTGATGCGCCTGTACGCCCAGTGTCGTCTGCCGCACACGCTGGAGCAGCGTGACCATATCCGGTGTATCGGACAAATCAATGCGCAATGCCAAGGTATTGACAAAGAATCCAATTAGCGACTCGATCTCCCGCCGGTTGCGGTTGGCGCTCGGTATGCCGATCACCAGATCATCCTGCCCGGACAGGCGTGACAATAATGCCGCCCAAGCGGTCAGCAATGTCATAAACAATGTGGCGCCGTGCTGTTGTCCCAACTGTTTCAGAGCCCGTACTAACGTGGCATCAATCTGCACCGGTATCCGGCCGCCGGTAAATGATTGCCGGGATGGACGGGGCCGATCTGTCGGTAATTCCAGCAATACCGGGGCATCGGCCAGCGTGCAGCGCCAGTAATCACTCTGCGCCCGCAGCCCTTCACCAGAGAATACCTTACGCTGCCAAGCAGCATAATCAGGATATTGAATAACCAGCGAGGGCAATGGAGCAGACTGTTCATTCAAGCAGGCCGAATAAAGGGCGCCCAGTTCTGATTTCACTATCCCTAAAGACCAACCATCGGACACAATGTGATGCTGAGTCAGCAAGAAGACGTAATCCTCATCGGCCCGTTGTATCAGCACGCAACGGATTAAGGGACCGCGAGCAAGATCAAATGGCGTTTCTGCTTCCTGTATGCACAGAAGCTTAAGTTGCTCATCAACTTCAAACGCGTTACGCAAATCGTATTGTTTCACCGGCAGACCAAACTCCGCCGGCAACAGTTCAACCTGAGGTTGACCGTCAACCATGATAAAGACTGAACGCAGCGCTTCGTGGCGGGCAAACAGACTATTCAGCGCCTGCTGCCAAGCGGTAATATTAAGCTGACCACGCAAATGCAGTGCCAGCGGAATGTGATAGGTATCACTGACGCCATCAAACTGCGCCAGGAACCACAGACGCTGTTGAGCGAATGACAACGGTAAAGCGCTATTACGGGATACGGGAATAATCTCAGACAATTTATCCCCTCCTACATTATTGCGCTGGGCGCTGATCCTCTCCGCAAAGGCCGCCAGTGACGGTGACATAAATAAGGCAACCAGCGGCAATTCAACACCGAAAGCGGCGATACGATTTATAACCCGTACCGCCAACAGTGAATGCCCCCCCAGCGCAAAGAAATTGTCATGCCGGCCTATCTGCTTAATGCCTAATAATTCACGCCAGATAGCCGCCAATGCTGTTTCTGTCTCCCCTTGCGGCGCTTGGTAAACCTGACGGGCAAAGGCATTCTGATCCGGCGCCGGCAACGCCTGCCGATCCAGCTTGCCGTTTGGCGTCAGCGGGAAGGCGTCCAGACGCACAAAGGCCGCCGGTACCATATAGTCAGGTAAAATAGCACTCAGATGTTCATGCAAACGGGCCGCCAATCCGTTATCTTCTTCTGCCACAACATAGGCGACCAGACGTTTGTCCTGCCCGTCACCCAGCGCCAGCACCCACGCTTCGCGTACCGCAGGATATTCTGTCAACCGGGCTTCGATTTCACCCGGTTCAATCCGGAAACCGCGGATTTTAACCTGCTGGTCATTACGGCCAACAAATACCAGATTGCCATCCGGCAAATAACGGGCCAAATCCCCGGTGCGGTACATCCGGGCATCAACGTCATCACTAAACGGATCCGTCAGGAAACGCTCGGCAGTCAGGTCAGGGCGATTGAGATAGCCCCGCGTCACACCGGCGCCACCAATATACAGCTCCCCCACCGCCCCCAATGGCACTGGCTGCCCGTGGTCATCCAGCAGATAAATCCGGGTATTCGCCGTCGGACGCCCAATAGGCGCCAACGCATCGGTATAGTTTGACGG
>NZ_JBEJZY010000068.1:0-14043 GCF_040256935.1 Photorhabdus viridis | reverse complement strand
TCTTTTCTTAAGTTAATCTGGTTTTGGTGATAAAACGGTCATCTTTCCATAGGAAATATTGAGAATTTTATAGTGACATAAGCAAACTATTCTAATGTGTGATTATTTGTCCGTCTGAATGGGTAGTGTGAAATGTGATCAATATCTGGATTTTTAATCCTGACAATGGGGAATGCGATATATTAAATGCTGGAAAGTGGTGATAAGGATGGAGATATTAAAGAGGAAGTCATTGTTAACTCTCAGTTCTAATACCGGCATTAATCATGTTGGTTGAGCCAGGAACAAGGTTTAAATCTCTTGAAAAGGGCGTTTTGGCGTTTTTTGGCTCTTATTGCTTTTCTTTTATTAGATTCTGGATCTGCCATAGTTATAATTAATTTATGAGAATGTTCTGAAGGTGGGTATGTTGATATGGTAAAAAAAGCGATAAAGCCGCTTTGTATTTCGGTTATTTACAGTACATTAATGGTGGCTGGTTATGCTTTAGCCAATCAGCAGAGCAGGCTGATGGAAAGTGATAGGCAGACTGAAAAGGTATCTGAGACAGCAATACTTAAACAAGTACAAATTCAAACTTATGCGATTGTACAGGAAGAGAATCGCAGAGTGCTTCAAAGCTGGTTACCGAAGCAAGTTAAGCCCATTTTCTTTGACCGATTGGTTAGTCTGTATTCATCTAACCGGATGCAACCTTTATGGCAGGACAAAACTGCCATCCAGCGTTTTGAGCAACAACTTTTAGAACTGGCATTGGCTGGGTTTCAGCCGCAATTCGGCCAATGGCTGATTGAACTCAATGATCCTCAATTGAGCGATATGGGGCGTGATCTCGTTTTATCTGATGCTATGCTGGGTTATTTACAATTTGTCTCCGATGTCAGTCATCAGGGCGAAAACTGGCTCTATCGCACGACGCCACACAAAATTGTTTTACCTTCATCTGCGGTCATCGACCGGTGGCAGCAAGCTATCACAGATAGCAATGTGGCCGCTTATATTGCAGCATGGGCGCCACAGCACCCTCAATATGAAAATATGCTCAAGGAGATGATGAAGCTATTGGCTGAGAGTAAACCGTGGCCACAGGTTTCTGATAAAAGCGCATTAAAACCGGGGCAGAGTAGTCCTGATATCACGGCTTTAAGAGAAATACTTATCCGTACCGGCATGCTGAATGATGCGATACCTAAATCAGGTAATATCTATGACTCTGAGTTGGTTGCTGCGGTAAAAAATTTCCAGCAATGGCAGGGATTGGCGCCCGATGGTGTGATTGGTAAACGCACCAGAGATTGGCTGAATACGTCACCTCAGACCAGAGCTGGATTAATGGCGCTTAATATTCAGCGTTTGCGGATTGTCCCGGGGCATGTTTCTACCGGCATTATGGTCAATATTCCTGATTATTCGTTGCATTATTATCTTAATGATCAGGAAGTGCTGAACTCGAAGGTGATCGTTGGTCGTCCAAGCCGTAAAACGCCAATGATGAGTAATGTGTTGAATAATGTCGTGATTAATCCCCCCTGGAGTGTGCCAACCAGTCTGGCAAGAAAAGATATTGCGCCGCGGGCGGTGAATGATCCCGGATATTTCCAGCGCCGGGGGTATGTTATTTTTTCAAACTGGCGTGCTGATGCCAGTGTGATCGATCCTTACACTATTGATTGGAATGTGATTACGCCGGCTAATTTTCCTTATCGGGTATGGCAGGCTCCAGGGCCGGCTAATTCATTAGGCCGCTATAAATTCAATATGCCAAATTCTGATGCCATCTATTTGCACGATACGCCGAATCATAGTCTGTTTAACAAAGATATCAGGGCGATCAGTTCTGGTTGTGTCAGGGTTAATAAGGCGTCAGAATTGGCAAGTATGTTACTGGGAGATGTTGGTTGGACCCAAAGTAAGGTGGATAATACCCTGAAACAGGGCAATACCGCTTATGTCAATATCCCACAGCGTGTTCCGGTTTATTTGTATTATTTGACTGCTTGGGTAGATGAGCAGGGTGTGCCTCAGTATCGCACTGATATTTATGACTATGATAACAGTGCGAGACAAGGTTCCCAGTTTTTGTCAAAGTTGTTGCATTTGAAAAATTAAATGCAACTAATTTTCATTATTAGTTGTCACAGTGACCAGTGACCAGTGACCAGTGACCAGTGACTTATTTTTTCATAATCTGGGTAGATGTTTCTTCATGGATATAATCGATCATAATCGCCGCAAGTGGCTTGGTGTGGGGGCTGCCGCTTTAGGCTTGTGTTTGTTGCCGGGACACGCTTTTGCGACTCTGGCAACTCCCCGCCCACGAATTTTACGTGTTGACAACTTACATACGGGTGAAACTATTAAAGCTGAATTCTTCGATGGCCGTCGTTACAACAACGATGAGCTGGCTCGTCTGAATTATCTGTTTCGGGATTATCGGCAAAATAAAGTTAAAACTATTGATCCTCAATTATTTGATCAGATCTATTTGCTGCAAATGATGATGGGCATTAATAAGCCTGTACAACTTATTTCTGGTTACCGCTCACTGGTGACCAACAATCAGTTGCGCAAGAAAAGTAAAGGCGTGGCTAAACAGAGTTACCATACTCGCGGGCGGGCGATGGATTTCCATATTGAAGGTATTGATCTTAAACATATCTGTAAAGCCGCTCTGAAAATGAAGGCGGGCGGTGTGGGATATTATCCACACAGTAATTTCGTTCATATTGATACAGGTCCCGTCAGGACATGGTAATCTGGTGAGTAACTATTTTGTTTTGACTATGGAGTAAATAAAATAATGAAATACCAAATTATTCCTGTGACTGCTTTTATGCAAAATTGTACCCTTATCTGGAATGAAGAGAGTAAGGAAGCGGCAATTGTTGATCCAGGTGGTGAAGCGGCAAGGCTGATCGCTGAGATCGAAGGCCGTGGTTTGAAATTGACCCAGATTTTATTGACTCATGGTCATTTTGACCATGTTGGTGCAACAGCAGAAGTTGCTGAACATTTTAATGTGCCGGTTTACGGACCACAGCAGGAAGATGCTTTTTGGATCGAAGGCTTGCCGGCTCAGAGCCGGATGTTTGGCGTTGAGGAGTGTGCATCATTTGAACCTGACCGCTGGCTGAATGAAGGTGATGAGTTACATGTTGGCGGGGTTGATTTGTCTGTATTGCACTGTCCGGGCCATACACCAGGGCATGTCGTATTTGTGAATCATACAGATAAATTGATTTATATGGGGGATGTACTGTTTAAAGGGGGAGTTGGGCGTAGCGACTTTCCGCGTGGTAATCACCAGCAGTTAATTAATTCAATTAAAGATAAAATTCTGCCGCTTGGTGATGATTATAAATTTATTCCAGGGCACGGGCCAATGTCTACATTGGGTTATGAGCGGCAGACTAATCCATTTTTACAGGATGAAGTTCCAAATTGGTGATGTGCAATTGAATAAGAGCCGGTTTGGGTTCCGGGGATAGTTGTCCGATGGCAACTATATCAGACGATAAAAGCCGCTGAAATTGAGCGGCTTTTCGTAATAAGGTGAATGTTGACTTAGAGTACCGCGACAATGGCTTCACACAGTGGGGCCATATTTTCCAGCGTCAGGCCAGCGACATTAATACGACCGGAACTGACAGCGTATATACCAAATTCCACACGCAGGCGCTCAATTTGTTCTTTTGTCAGGCCACTGAATGAAAACATACCATTCTGGTTGATAATGAAGCTGAAATCTTGTTTTGCACCTTTTTCTTGTAAGGTGTTTACAAACAGTTGACGCATACGCTGAATACGTTCGCGCATGGTGGTCAGCTCTTGTTCCCAGGCGGTTTTTAGTTCTTTATGTGACAAAATAGTAGCGACAATAGATGCACCATGAGAAGGAGGGTTGGAATAGTTGGCACGGATAATGGCTTTAGCCTGGCTGAGTGCTTTTTCTGCTGTATCGCTGTCACCGGCAACAATAGTACAGGCGCCCACGCGTTCATTGTACAAGCCAAAGTTTTTGGAATAAGAGCTGGCGACGATCAGTTCATTATGATTTTTTGCAAAAATACGCAGGCCTTCCGCGTCTTCGTTCAGACCTTTGGCAAATCCTTGGTAAGCGAAATCAAAAATGGGCAACCAGCCTTTTTCCGCAGACATTTCTGCCAGCTTGGCCCACTGGGCTGGGGTTGGATCGATCCCCGTCGGATTGTGGCAGCAGCCGTGGAACAGAACAACATCACCCGCTTGAGCGTCAGCCAGGCTGGCCAGCATGTCTTCGAAATTCAGGGCGTGTTTTTCAGCGTCATAGTATTTATATTCGCGGACTTCCAGGCCAGCGGCAGAAAAAACGTTTTTATGATTTGGCCAGGTTGGATTGCTGATCCAGACTTGTTTAGCGTTAGTCTGTTTGGCAATAAAATCCGCAGCAATACGTAAAGCGCCAGTACCACCTGGGCTTTGCGCTGTACGGGCGCGTTTGTCTGTTACCACCGGGTGATCTTTACCAAACAGCAATTCTTGCGTCACATTGCCAAATTCAACCAAGCCGCTAATCGGCAGGTAATTCTTTGTTGCTTCGTTTTCCAGTAGATATTGTTCCGCTTTTTTGACACTAGTGAGAACAGGGGTTTTTCCTGTTTCATCTTTATAGACACCGATGCCAAGGTTGATTTTATTTGTACGAGGATCAGAACGGAAAGTATCGGCTAAGCCAAGAATAGGGTCGGCAGGCGCTGCTGTGATTTTCTCAAACATGTTTGTGATTCCAAAGCTCAGGGTTAAGCCTAAAAAGGTAGTCAGGTTAACGCCGCAGAAACAGTTTGCCAACTATTTGTAGCAAAAAGAATATAATCTTGTGAAGCAGTTTGCGGAGTGAGAAAAAGTTTAGATAACAACAAGAAAAGATAGAATAAAAAAGCAGCGCCTGAGCGCTGCTTTCGTTTAAATATGTTTAACTTATTCAGCTAAACATATTTATCAATGGTAATTAGAACTGGTAAACCATACCTACACCAACAACGTTGTCAGTGCTGATACCAAATGCTTTGGTGAATTCGTTTTCATCCAGCAGGTTGATTTTGTAATCAATGTAGGTAGTCATGTTTTTGTTGAGGCTATAGAAAGTACCAACAGAGACATATTTAACTAGATCGTGGTTGCCAGATTCTTTCTCTTCCCCTTTAATGTCACCGAACAGGCTTTTACCTTTAGACTGTACGTATGCCAGAGATGGACGCAGGCCGAAATCGAACTGATATTGAGCGGTTAATTCGATGTTCTGGGTTTTGTTGGCGATATTTTGCCAGTCTACACCATCAACTTTTCCACCGAAGCGAGTCATATTACGGGTTTCACCGTACATTGCCGCCAGGTAGATGTTGTTGGCATCGTATTTAGCACCGATGTTCCAAGCTTCAGCGCGGTCACCTAGAGCAGCAGAACCAGCAGGTCCTTCTTTCTTGTTATAGCTAAAAGTGGTTTTTTGTGCAGAAGTACGGGCAGAGCTAGAGTATGCGCCACCGACGCTGATACCGTAACCTGCGTCATAAATCGCAGCGAAACCGTAACCATCGCCGTTGTCTTTACGGTTAGCACGATTATTTGAGGTGTTGTTACTGTTCTCACCCTGATATTGCAGGGCAAAGCTCAGACCATCAACCAAGCCGAAGAAATCGCTATTACGGTAAGTTAACAGACCTGTAGAACGGCCAGTCATGAAGTTGTCAGTTTGAGCCATGGAGTCACCACCAAATACTGGCAACACGTCGGTCCAGGAGTTGACATCATAAACAACACCGTAGTTACGACCATAGTTCAGTGAACCGTAGTCGGAAAGTTTCAGGCCAGCGAAAGCCAGACGAGTTTTGGTTTCTTCGTCAACGGCTTCTGCACGGTTGCCTTTGATGTTGTATTCCCAACGACCAAAACCGGTCAGTTGGTCATTGACTTGAGTTTCGCCTTTGAAGCCCAAACGGGCGAAAGTTTCATCGCCATCTTCGCCGCTCTTGTTGTTAGCGAATTGGTGACGTGCTTCAACTTTACCATACAGGTCCAGTTTGTGACCGTCTTTGTTATAAACTTCAGCTGCATTTGCTGCGCCAGCAACTAACAGAGCTGGGATTACCACTGCAAGAACATTGCACTTCGTCATTATTATTACCCTCATTGGTGTTATATCGGACACCTGCCACTGCCAAAAATAATTCTTTAAAAATCTATGGAACTATTTGTGAGAGTTTAGTGTCGTCTGTTTCTCTGTCAAGTGTTTCATTGGTTGTTATTTTTATCCACTCACAAAGTGCTATAAAAAAGAAAATTTAGTAAGAATTTGCAACAAAGTGTTTCAAAGTGTAAATGAAAGATTGTTTTTTGAACTCTGGTCAGTCCAGTTTGTCAAAAAAGTGGAAATGAATTGCTGTCAGTGAAGAGAAGGAATTATCTATTAGGCTTAGTAAAAATAGTAAAATACGGTGTTCGTTTTATCATCAGATTTTTTATAGGTAACTTGCTGATGTTATTGTCTGTATGCCATATACTATTTTTCAACAGACGACTGATGATTATTCTTCTTGAAAAAAGAATAGCGTTCACTTAAGTGAGCGCTATCACATATTAATTAAATCTTTTATATTTATTTCAGTTAAATTAGAACTGATATACCAGACCTACACCAACCGCGTTCTTGGTGTTAACTTCAAAATATTGGGTAAACACGTTGTCTTTTACTAAATTGATTTTGTAGTCAATATAGGCAGATAAATTTTTGTTGAAGTTATAATAGGAACCAATGGCGATATATTTTACCCAGTCCTGTTTGGTGAAAAAGGTTGTCCCTTTGGATTGAACATATGCCAGCGATGGGCGCAGGCCAGAATCGAACTGATATTGGGCAGTTAATTCGAGATTTTGGGTTTTTGCCGAGACAACATCTTGGTAGCCGAAGGACGTCATATTGTGGGTTTCACCGTACATCGCTGCCAGATATACGTTGTTTGCATCGTATTTAGCACCAATGTTCCATGCTTCTGCTTTTTCACCGCGAGCGACAGATGTAACGAGTCTTTCATGTATAATTGGGCGGTCAGCGTTGGAGTAGGCCCCACCCACGCTGATACCGTACCCAACATCATAAGTAGCGGAGATGCCGTAACCATCACCATTACCACCCCCGTTGGGTTTGATGATATCACCTGGTTTATGAAGTGAATTGCGACCGTTTTTGCTGTCGCTGTCGTTTTTGCCTTGATATTGCAGCGCGAAGTTCAGGCCATCAACCAAACCGAAGAAATCAGTGTTACGGTAAGTCAGGACTCCTGTGGCACGATTCGTCATGTAGGTGTCAGCCTGAGACATGGAATCAGCACCGAATACTGGCAGTACGTCGGTCCAGACATTGATATCATAGAGAACACCATAGTTACGGCCGTAGTCCACAGAGCCATACTGAGCGAATTTCAGGCCAGCGAAAGCCAGACGGGTTTTGTTGCCTTTGGCGCCGTCTGATTCAGCGTTGTTAGCTTGAATTTCGTACTCCCAGCGCCCATAACCCGTCAGTTGGTTATTGATTTGGGTTTCACCTCTGAAACCCAGACGAACATAGCTTGCATCACCATCTTCACTACGGATAGGATCATTCTCTGATTTTTCGGTGGCTTGAGAGAATTGATGACGTGCATCAACTTTGCCATATAGATCGAGTTTGTTACCGTCTTTGTTATAAATTTCAGCGGCGTTTATTGCCCCAGCGGTTAATAATGCTGGGATGACCACTGCAAAAATACGACCTTTCATTAATTGTTTACCTTACATTGCTTCATTAATTACCATCATTGGTGTTATCCGGATTTTTGTTACTTACAGAAATAATTCCTTTAAGAAAATCTTTGAAACTATTTATGAGAGCACCGTAATTATCCGTGTCGGGGCACAGTCTTTCATTGGTAGTGAGCTTGATCCACCATTAAATTGATACAAAGTGACGTATTTTGTAATAAAGTGAAAATAATATGTGTTAAAATGTAAATACAAGCAGATTTTTGATCGAAAATTGGATTAAAGAAATAAAAAAGCCAGCTTTCGCTGGCTTTATATGCATAATGATTTTTTAATATTTACTTTATGGAAGTATTAGAAGTTGGCACTTCTTGGAGTACGTGGGAATGGGATAACATCACGCACATTTGCAACACCAGTCACATAAGCGACTAAACGTTCAAAGCCTAATCCGAATCCGGAATGAGGAACAGTGCCATAACGACGCAGGTCACGGTACCACCAGTAATCTTCTTTATTAAGTCCCATCTCTTCCATTCGTTTATCTAGCCTATGCAAACGCTCTTCACGCTGTGAGCCGCCGATAATCTCACCAATGCCCGGTGCGAGAACATCCATTGCCGCAACGGTTTTACCGTCGTCGTTCATGCGCATATAGAAAGCTTTAATATCTTTTGGATAGTTTTTCACTACCACCGGCGCCTGGAAGTGTTTTTCTGCCAGATAACGTTCATGTTCTGATGAGAGGTCAACACCCCAAAATACCGGGTTTTCAAATTCCTGGCCGCAATTTTGCAGGATTTCAACGGCATCGGTGTAATCAATTTGAGCAAAATCAGAATGGATAAATTTCTCCAGACGGGTGATAACGTCTTTATCTACACGTTCAGCAAAGAATTGCAGATCATCAGCGCGTTCTTCCAATGCGGCTTTGAAAACATATTTCAGCATATTCTCAGCCAGTGAAGCGGCATCGTCGAGGTTAGCGAAGGCAATTTCCGGCTCAAGCATCCAGAATTCTGCCAGATGGCGGCTGGTATTGGAGTTTTCAGCACGGAAAGTCGGGCCGAATGTGTAAACTTTGCTTAATGCACAGGCATAGGCTTCGCCGTTCAACTGGCCGGATACGGTCAGGAAAGCTTCACGGCCGAAGAAATCCTGGTTGAAATCTACCTCCCCTTTATCAGTTAGAGGCAGATTTTGCAGATCCAGCGTGGAGACACGGAACATTTCACCAGCGCCTTCTGTATCAGCCGCAGTGATCAGCGGGGTTGAAACCCAGAAGTAACCGTTTTCATGGAAGAAACGGTGCAGAGCTTGCGCAAGAGTATGACGCATACGGGCAACAGCGCCAATCAGGTTGGTGCGTGGCCGCAGATGAGCCACTTCGCGCAGGTATTCAATGCTGTGGCGTTTGGCGGCCATCGGATAGGTATCAGGATCTTCAACTATGCCGATCACCACCACTTTCGTCGCTTGCAGTTCAAAACTCTGTCCCTGACCAGGGGAGGCAACAACTGTCCCTGTGACTTCGACAGAACAGCCGGTGGTTAAAGACAGAATTTCATTCTGATAATTGGGCAAATTATTATTAACGACGGCCTGTAATGGATTAAAGCAGGAACCGTCATAGACGGCGAGGAAAGAGATACCAGCTTTAGAATCTCTCCTTGTACGGATCCAGCCGCGAACGGTGATTTCACTATCAACCGCAACCCGGCCTTGCAGTACGTCGACTACAGGCGCTACGCTCATAAATTTCTCTCTTCTTTTATCAATTCAAGTTGGTGAAAATGAATACCCCACACGAGGGGCAGTTTGTTCTATGTTACTTGCCATATTCTAGGAAACAAGTGGAAATCACTAATTTGCATGGTGAATGAGAGGGAAACGGTTTTTTTCAGATGTACCGCTGCTTTATTTGCCAGCGGCACAGTTGGGTTTTATAAAAATTGTGTTAACAAGCTTGCTTGACCTGCGGTATATCAAAAGCGGCACGTAGCTGGTTAACAAACTCATTATCTTCACAAATGGTTTTGCCGGGGCTGTCTGACAGTTTTGCTACCGGTTTGCCGTTACATTCGACAAGTTTGATAACGATGTTTAGCGGCTTAACGCCTGGAATGTTGCAGGTCAGCCGTGTACCGATACCGAAAATCAGGTTTATTCTGTTGTGGAAATGGTGATAAAGCGCCAGCGCTTTCTGGAAATCCAGGCTGTCAGAAAATACCAGGGTCTTCGTCAGCGGATCGATGCCCAGTTTTTGATAGTGGGCGATCGCTTTTTCACCCCATTCAACCGGATCGCCTGAATCATGGCGTAAGCCCTGGTATCTGTTGGCAAACTGGGCATCAAAGTCCCGCAGGAAAGCATCCATTGTGATGCAGTCAGTCAGGGCGATACCTAATTGGTTAGGATATTCATTTAACCAACTTTGTAATGCCTCCCGTTGACTGCTTGCCAGTTCCGGGCTGATTTGCTGGTGAGCTTGAAACCATTCATGCGCCTGCGTACCGACAGGGGAGATCCCAAGTTGTTGTGCAAGTTGATAGTTGCTGGTGCCGATCAGGTAAGGGAAATGCTGTTGCAGTTCACTGACAATGGCATGTTGAACACTGTGTGAGAAACGGCGGCGTGTGCCGAAATCCATCAGTTTGAAACCGGAGAGATCGATTCCTTCATTTTCTGCGTCTTGATAGAACAGTTTAATTAATTTGCGAAGTTGGTTGACTGCATTTTCAGCCGCGTTATCCAGCGAGTGATAGCGGTGAACCAGTTCACTGAGCAGCGCCAATAATGGCACTTCCCACATAATGACTTCATGCCATAATCCTGAAATACGGATAGCTAACTGACCATTATCGGTTACAGAAATATTGACTTGCTGTGGATTGAAACGAAAGGTTTTGAACCAGTCCAGATAATCAGCTTTGAAAAAAGGCAGGCTGGAAAGATAATTAAACTCAGCATCGGTTAATGCCAGATCAGCCATCATATTAACCTGATGGCGTAATTCTTTGGCGTATTCACCCAGCAGTTCATCACTGCGGCAGCGAAACTCTGCAACGACAGGCATGTGGCTGTAGTGGTGGTACACTGCTTGTTGCATATGAAGTTTATAAGCGTCAGTATCAAGCAGTGATTTAATAATCGGGGTAGCGTCTAGGGTCATAGCGCGTTATGCATCCTCACGGAGCCTATTCGTGTCAGCTAAATCGATAAAGTTGGAAGAGTATACCGGGATTATTTTGTTATTGAAGTCACATAACATCATATCATTCACCATGAAAATCGAAATTAAAAAGGTATTTGGTTAAATGTTATCATGTTATTTGATCATTAAGTGATAACAAGCACCAAATTAGCAAACTATTCTTTACATAACATCATACGTGTTCTTAATGCATATTTAATGCCAGAAGGTGCGTTATTTCACTCTTGAACTTTAACCTCTTTCTGTGGCAGCGTAAGATTTGGTATTGAATTAATTCCATAAGTACGAAACGACAAAAAGGTTTCTTATGACACAACAGCGACAAGCTAAATACCGCCGGGATTATCGCGCTCCGGACTATACGATTTCTGATATTGAACTTGATTTTAATCTTGATGCTGATAGCACAGAAGTCACCGCCATTAGCCAGATAAAACGTCTGAGTCATGAAATAACGCCGTTGGTGCTGAATGGTGAAGACTTGACATTGAAAAGTCTTCATGTGGATGGTCAACCGTGGGAACATTACCGTGAACAGGATGAAACTCTGGTCATTGAGCAGTTGCCGGCTCAGTTCACTTTGAAAATTGTTAATGAGATCCACCCAGCGAAAAACACTGCTCTGGAAGGTTTGTATGTCTCTGGCGATGCACTTTGTACCCAGTGTGAAGCCGAGGGTTTCCGTCATATTACCTACTATCTTGATCGCCCTGATGTATTGGCTCGTTTTACAACCCGCATTACAGCCGATAAAGCCAAATATCCGTATCTGCTTTCAAATGGTAACCGGGTTGAACAAGGGGAAACGGATGATGGGCGTCATTGGGTGAAATGGCAGGATCCATTCCCAAAACCGAGTTATTTGTTCGCGCTGGTTGCGGGTGATTTCGATGTTTTGCGCGATACTTTTACCACCCGTAGTGGCCGTGAAGTTGCACTGGAGCTGTTTGTTGACCGTGGTAATCTCGACCGGGCTGACTGGGCAATGACTTCCCTGAAAAATGCCATGAAATGGGATGAAACCCGTTTTGGTTTTGAGTATGACCTTGATATTTATATGATTGTCGCGGTGGATTTCTTCAATATGGGCGCAATGGAGAATAAGGGTCTGAACGTTTTTAACTCCAAATATGTGCTGGCAAAATCTGAAACGGCGACGGATAAAGATTATCTTGGGATAGAAGCCGTGATCGGCCATGAATATTTCCATAACTGGACCGGTAACCGTATCACTTGCCGCGATTGGTTTCAACTGAGTCTGAAAGAGGGATTGACGGTATTCCGTGACCATGAGTTTAGCTCTGATCTTGGCTCCCGTTCTGTTAATCGTATTAATAATGTGCGCGTTATGCGTGCGGCCCAGTTTGCTGAAGATGCCAGCCCAATGGCGCATCCAATTCGCCCTGATAAAGTGATTGAGATGAATAACTTCTATACAGTGACTGTGTATGAGAAGGGCGCGGAAGTTATCCGTATGATTCATACCCTGCTGGGTGAAGAACAATTCCAGGCAGGGATGCAGCTTTATGTTCATCGTCATGATGGCAGCGCTGCAACATGTGATGATTTTGTTCAGGCAATGGAAGATGCATCAAATGTGGATCTGTCTCTTTTTCGTCGCTGGTATAGCCAATCCGGTACACCGGTGCTGACAGTTCGTGATGAATATAATGCGGAAAAGCGGCAGTATAAGTTACATGTCAGCCAGATGACGCCCCCTACCGCCGACCAAAAAGAGAAACAACCTCTGCATATTCCACTAAATATTGAGCTCTATGACAGCGAAGGCCAGGTGATTCCGTTGCGTTATGATGGTCAGCCGGTTCATCATGTGCTGAATGTAACCAATGCAGAGCAGACATTTGTATTTGATGATGTGCCGTCATTGCCGGTTCCTTCTTTATTACGGGAGTTCTCGGCACCAGTGAAATTGGATTACCCATTCAGCGATCAGCAATTGGCATTTTTGATGAAACATGCCCGTAATGCGTTTTCCCGTTGGGATGTTGCTCAGTTACTGATGGCAAACCATATCAAGCTAAATGTTATCCGTTACCAGCAGAAGCAGCCGATCGAACTGCCAATGCATGTGGTCGATGCTTTCCGCGCGGTGTTACTGGATAGTGATATTGATCCGGCTCTGGCTGCTCATATCCTGGCTTTGCCGTCAGAAGGCGAGATGGCGGAATTATTTACGATTATCGACCCAAAAGCGATTCATGAAGTTCTGCATGCAATCACTCATACTTTGGCACAGGAAATGGCGGATGAGTTTGCTGCGGTTTATAACGCTATTAATATAGGCGCATACCGCGTCGATCATCAGGATATTGCCAAACGATCTCTGCGTAATATCTGTCTATACTATCTGGCCTTTGGCTCTCAAGAGCAGGCCGATAAGCTGATATCAAATCAATATCATCAATCTGACAATATGACTGATGCATTGGCGGCGTTATCTGGCGCGGTGATAGCGGAACTGCCTTGCTGTGATCAACTGATGGCGGAATTTGATGAAAGATGGCATCAGGATGGCTTGGTTATGGATAAATGGTTCAGCTTACAGGCAAGTAGCCCGGCGGCAGATGTTCTCGCGAGTGTGCGTAATCTATTGAATCATCGTTCATTTAGTATGAGTAACCCAAACAGATTGCGTGCTCTGGTTGGTGCATTTGTTAACAACCCGATGGCATTCCATGCTGAAGATGGCAGTGGTTATCAGTTCCTGTTGGAAATTTTGACTGATCTTAACAGCCGTAACCCACAGATTGCCTCCCGTTTGATTGAACCGTTGATTCGTCTGAAACGTTATGACGAAAAACGCCAAAGCATGATGTGTAATGCACTGGAGCAATTGAAAGGATTGGAAAACCTGTCTGGTGATCTGTTTGAGAAAATTACTAAGGCGTTAGAAAGCTGATAGCTATTTATCGGGCTAATGGTTATTTAGCGAAAAACGCCGTAAACCCTCGCCCAGTGCGGGCGGGGATATAAGGCGAAAAGCCCGCAGGGCTTTAAAGATCAATCTGGCGTTGACTGACTCTGAACGTAGGCTC
>NZ_JBEJZY010000067.1:0-14480 GCF_040256935.1 Photorhabdus viridis | reverse complement strand
ATCAGATACCAACACGCCCTGTTCATGCGATTGACTTCGCCAAACAGGCATTATCATTATAACAATCAGAGATAGCGAGGCTTATAGCAACGTGGCTCAATATGTTTACAGCATGCATCGGGTCGGCAAAATTGTCCCCCCGAAACGTCATATTCTAAAAAATATCTCCCTGAGTTTCTTTCCGGGAGCCAAAATTGGTGTTCTTGGCCTTAATGGCGCGGGTAAATCAACCTTACTGCGGATTATGGCTGGTATTGATAAAGATATCGAAGGCGAAGCCCGCCCACAGCCGGGAATTAAAATTGGCTATCTACCACAGGAGCCAAAATTAAACCTTGAGCACACTGTCCGCGAAGCAGTGGAGGAAGCGGTTAGCGAAGTGAAACACGCGCTGGCCCGTTTGGATGAAGTCTACGCAGCCTATGCTGATCCTGACGCTGATTTTGACAAACTGGCGAAAGAGCAAGGTGAGCTGGAAGCAATTATCCAGTCCCATGATGGTCATAATCTTGATAACCAGCTTGAGCGTGCAGCTGACGCGCTGCGTCTGCCGCCTTGGGATGCAAAAATTGAGCATTTGTCCGGGGGTGAACGCCGTCGTGTAGCAATCTGCCGCTTACTGCTGGAAAAACCAGATATGCTGCTGCTGGATGAACCGACAAACCACCTTGACGCCGAATCCGTCGCCTGGCTGGAGCGCTTCCTGCACAATTACGAAGGTACTGTTGTTGCAATTACGCATGACCGTTACTTCCTTGATAACGTTGCCGGCTGGATTTTGGAGCTTGACCGTGGTGAAGGTATTCCATGGGAAGGTAACTACTCTTCATGGCTGGAGCAGAAAGACGCCCGCCTGGCTCAGGAAGCATCAACAGAAGCCGCCCGCCGTAAATCTATTGAGAAAGAGCTGGAATGGGTTCGCCAAAATCCAAAAGGCCGTCAGGCAAAAGGTAAAGCACGTCTGGCCCGGTTTGAAGAATTAAACAACGTTGAATACCAGAAACGCAACGAAACCAGTGAACTGTTTATCCCACCTGGGCCACGCCTGGGCGACAAAGTTCTGGAAGTGGAAAATCTGACCAAATCCTATGGCGACCGGGTGCTTATCGACAATCTGAACTTCTCTCTACCAAAGGGGGCCATTGTTGGGATTATCGGGCCTAACGGTGCAGGTAAATCCACCTTATTCCGTATGCTTGCTAACCAGGAACAACCTGATTCCGGTACTATCACATTAGGCGAAACCGTCAAACTGGCTTCTGTAGATCAGTTCCGTGACAATATGGATGATAAGAAAACCGTTTGGGAAGAGATTTCCGGCGGTCAGGATATCATGCGTATCGGCAACTTCGAGCTGCCAAGCCGTGCTTATGCTGGCCGTTTCAACTTCAAAGGCGTTGATCAGGGTAAACGTGTCGGTGAACTGTCTGGTGGTGAAAGAGGCCGGCTACATTTGGCTAAGTTGTTGCAAGTTGGCGGTAACATGTTGCTGCTCGATGAACCAACCAACGACCTGGACATTGAAACCTTGCGCGCACTAGAAAACGCCTTATTGGAGTTTCCTGGTTGTGCAATGGTTATTTCCCATGATCGTTGGTTCCTTGACCGTATCGCAACCCACATCATTGATTATCAGGATGAAGGTAAAGTGACTTTCTTTGAAGGTAACTTTAGTGAATACGAAGACTATAAAAAACGGACTCTTGGAGCCGAAGCGCTAGAACCGCATCGCATTAAATATAAGAGAATCAGCAAATAATCATATTGGAAATGGCCTGATAACAGGCCATTTTCCTCTCAATTATTTGCATATAAGTTAGTGGTTTTATTCATTATGCTATGTGTTAGATAAGTATCATGGATAATTTTTCCTTCTTTCAAAGTAATAATACGATCTGCATGCCTAATAAGCCGATTATCTTGTGAAGCTACAACAACTGTTCCTCTTTGGTTATGAGCAATAAAACTTAAGATATCAGTGGCTACCTGACAGTCATAATTATCAAGATGACTGGTTGGCTCATCAGCAAACAAATACCGGGGACTTTTCACAATAGCTCTGGCTATTGCTACCCGTTGTTTTTCATTATCACGTAATTCATTGGGATATATATCTTTCTTGTGTTTCAGACCAACAATATTGAGTGCCTTAGTTGCCCTGGTCATGGCTTCCTGATGGGAGGCTGTGATTCCACATGACAGAGATAATAACAAATTATCCAGGACCGTAAGTTCATTAGATAAATTAATTCTTTGAAAGATAAAACCACAATTCATCAAATGAAATCTATCTAACTCGCTGTTATTCAGTTTACCCAATTCTTTGTCAGCAATTAATATTTTTCCTCTATCGAGACGCAATAATCCGGAAATCGTTGCCAGGAAAGTGCTTTTTCCCGAACTGAGATCCCCAGTAACCAAAGTAAATTCACCTGGAAAAATAGAAAGAGTGATGTCTGAAATCATTTTCTGGCTAGCTTTACTGTTAGAAAAACCATATGAAATATCAATGGCTTCAATCGTAGCAATTTGATTCAAATTCATTATCTCAGCATAATAGTGTAAGAAATCTGGCATTATCAGTAACGCTTGCAGCCAGAGCAATCCGTAAAAATACAGATATTCATCATTATAAGATTACACAAACGAGGGGAAATCATATAAGAAATATCTCAACTAAAAGTATATCAATATTTCTATCAGTGACTATTTCAAATGGCTATCTGTATGCTAAAATTAAAATTTTACTAAACAAGATCAGCCCATTTCTATCAACCACTCATTATCAATAGGCCATTATTGTGTTAGTTCAAACAAAAAAATAACATCAGACAAATAATTTCTTATATATAAAAACACCTTAATATCATAACAATATGTTAAAATTAATATTTAATTTCCATATGACAACAACGCGTCAAACATTAAATCTTTAATAAAAAACCAACCTTATCTTATTCAAGAATAAATCACAAATATGAAAACTTTTATTTGAAAATCAACATGGAAGTATTTAATTATTAATTTTGCTTTTATTCAAGGAATAAATAATCAATATAAGTATCAAAAATATTAATAGCTATTATATATTTTATTACTGATAAGTAATAAAAACATCCAACCACAATATGGATTGTGGTTAGATATACATTGAATATATTTATTAATTTATCATATAAAATATTATATATGAATCTAATTATAAACGATTCAACTAACGTGTTGCTTAGGATTAACAGCTAAAAGCTGCTGAATTAGCTCTATACAGTGCAGAAAACGCAGATCATAATCTGGTGAATTCACATTTACATATTCAATATTGTTGTCTTTCAGCATATCTTCCAACAATTGCTGGAACGCTTTACGATCCTGCTCGCTGCCAAGGCTACGCAAACCATCAGAAACCCAAGGTGTGTTGTTTTCCAATAAAATGACCAAATCAAATCGGTATTCATCAATCAATGCCTGAACAAACGGGTGCTCACGTCCTTCATACCGCTTACAGAATGCCTGAGTAGTCACGAAATCAGTATCGACAAATGCAACTTTATTCGCATATTTTACTGCGAAATCAATATACTGGGCCTGCCCCAACGCAATCTTGTCATAGTCTGAATATTGTAGCGCCATCTCATCACCTCCCAGATGAGAAAAAACATAATCACGACCATATTCCCAGGCACTAGTTGTATTAAAAATATTTGCCAATTTGTTAACCAATGTGGATTTACCACTGGATTCCCCACCGAGAATTGCTACAGTACGCACAAAGAAAGGTTTTACTTCCGTAGGGATATATTCCCAATGACGGAATGGATCTTGACGAATATGCCGGCCACTGATCTTCATAAATGAGCGCTGTGGATCAATAAGAATAGTCTCAATTCCCAATTGCTCTTTATAACGAGGAGCATCCTGAGCTTCACTGGAATAAATATAACTTGGATTAATCCCTTTTTTTGACATAAAGGCTTTCATGCCTTTACTCCACACATCCCAACCATGTGGATATGGTTCAATTCCCTGTTCATCAAAAGAGTGAATATGAATGTTTTTCTGATATTTAAACGTTTGAAGTAACCAGCGCAGACGATCACTGACCGTCGGTTGTTGCGACATGGAACTGCTCATAAACAACGCTTTATCTCTGGGCTCATCATGGCAAAGGATGATATGTAACTCATCCACCTGACTACAAGCCCGTTGAATCAGATAGATATGCCCGGTATGCAATGGATAGAACTTACCGAATATCACCCCAACCGTTTTATTCTGCACAGGATATTGCACCCCCAAATAGTTATGGAGAGATGCCAGTTTTTGCGCGCTGGGACTTTTGATTTTGTCATTAATTAACTGGCTGAGATAACCTTTGGTCATACCGCTTGCATCAGCAACTTGTTGCAACGTACAACCCGTTTGTTTAATCGCTTCTTTAAGGTAGTCAAATTGACCCATATCTCCTCCTGTTTAATCAAGATCTTCCATAACAGATAACGCATCTGACAACTTTTTCACACCAAAAACTTTCATTCCCGGCAGCTCTTTTTTCGGCATATTGGCATAAGGCACTATCGCCCGTTTGAAACCATGTTTAGCCGCTTCTGATATCCTTTCCTGCCCACTGGGTACAGGACGGATTTCACCGGCCAACCCCACCTCGCCAAATACAACCAAATCACGCGGCAGAGGCCGATCGCGAAAACTGGAGACTAAAGAGAGAAGTAAAGCGAGATCCGCGCTGGTTTCCGCGACCTTAACCCCACCAACCACGTTGACAAACACATCCTGATCGGACATTTGCAAGCCGCCGTGACGATGAAGAACCGCTAACAAAATAGCCAACCGGTTTTGCTCCAAACCCACAGCCACCCGCCGTGGATTAGTCATCATTGAATGATCCACCAGCGCTTGAATCTCCACCAGCAGAGGACGGGTTCCCTCCCACACCACCATGACGGAGCTACCCGCAGTGATTTCATCACCACGGCTAAGGAAAATCGCTGATGGATTACTGACTTCGCGCAATCCCTGTTCTGTCATAGCGAACACCCCAAGCTCATTGACAGCGCCAAAACGGTTTTTATGACTGCGTAAAGTACGAAAGCGGGAATCAGCTTCACCGTCAAGCATCACTGAACAGTCAATACAGTGTTCCAACACTTTCGGCCCTGCCAGCGAGCCATCCTTGGTTACATGACCTACCATAACAATGGCGACCCCGCGGGTTTTGGCAAACCGGGTAAGATAAGCGGCGGTTTCTCTGACCTGAGCGACACTCCCCGGAGAAGATTGAATATCCGCCATATGCATCACCTGGATGGAGTCAATCACCATCAGTTTTGGCTGCTCTTGCTCCGCAATCAGACAAATCTGTTCAATACTTGTTTCTGACAGCATATTCAGATTATCAACCGGCAGCCCCAACCGGTGCGCACGCATCGCAACTTGCTGTAATGACTCCTCTCCGGTGACATATAAGGTTTTCATCTGTGCGGACAGCTGACACATCGTCTGCAACAATAAGGTACTTTTCCCTGCGCCAGGGTTCCCTCCAATCAGAATCGCGCTACCGGGAACAACCCCACCGCCAAGAACCCGATCGAACTCTTTGAATCCAGTGGAAAAACGGGGAAGCTCTTCCAGACTAATTTCTGATAATTTCTGAACTCTGCTGACACCAGTATCTCCCGCATAACCACTGAACCTGTCATTACGAGAGGAAGATGCTGCGGCTAAACGTACCTCAGTAATGGTATTCCAGGCATGACATGCACTACATTGCCCCTGCCAGCGCGGATAATCCGCCCCACACTCATTACAGACAAACGCCCGTTTTGCTGCTTTTGCCACTCTGTACTCCCTAAAACAACTTTAATTAACGTTCTTCGTGTTTAAGACCGCCACTTAACACACACAATACTCCCATTAGATCAGCATGACGAATTGTCACTTTCGACTGTGCATAAACTTTCGGTTTAGCATGATAAGCAATACCCAGCCCCGCTTTGCGAATCATTTTCAGGTCATTGGCGCCGTCACCAATAGCGACGGTTTGTTCCAACGGGATATCCAATTTTTTCGCCAGCTTCATCAATGTGGCAGCCTTATATTTAGCATCAACAATTGGCCCGATAACCTTACCAGTTACCTTGCTGTTTTTGACTTCTAATTGGTTTGCTACCGCAGCAACTAAACGTAAATTTTGGCGCAAATGGTCAGCAAAATAGGTAAACCCCCCCGATGCGATTGCGACATGCCAATCAAAAGATTGTAACTTACGCACCAAACTGGTCAGCCCCGGCATAAGCGGCAAATCTTGTGCAACTTGTCGCAAAATATCAGCATCAGCCCCTGCAAGTTGAGCAACTCTCTCCCGCAGGCTATCAGAAAAATCCAGTTCTCCTTGCATTGCCCGTTCGGTAATTTCGGCTACTTTGTCACCTACGCCGGCCAAACGGGCAATTTCATCAATGCATTCAATTTGAATTGCCGTTGAATCCATATCCATCACCAGCAAACCTGGTGAGCGCAACCGTGGGATCTGCCCCAAAGGAACCACATCCAACCGGCACTCATCAGCTAGCCTTTTAATACGCGCAGTCAAACTTCCGGCAATACGTACTACCTGATAATCATCAATACGCCATGAAGAGACAATGACAATAGCAGCGCCAAGCCGGTGCTGAAAATTACTGATACGTTGTTTATCCAGGCCACGACCATATATCAACCAGCCACTGTCACCAGCCCGGTAATCCAATGGCATAGCTTCCTCCCCACTTAACGAAAGCGGTAATCCCGGCCACTTATGGACCTCTTCCGGCAAATAGCGATAAGCTAGGTTATTAGACATTAATCCCTACTCCTGTAATCCCACATGACTCTGGCAGCAAAAAATTGCATTTCAAACTATCCTCCCTATATTGCATCTGGCAACATTGAGTTGACCAACGCCTGGAAGAAATAACTATGACCAAAGCTAAATTAAAATTCCGACTGCATAAAACAGCTATTATATTGATTTGTATTGCTTTATTAGTATTTCTAATGCA
The DNA here is from genome assembly GCF_040256935.1 of Photorhabdus viridis. NCBI lineage: Bacteria > Pseudomonadati > Pseudomonadota > Gammaproteobacteria > Enterobacterales > Morganellaceae > Photorhabdus > Photorhabdus viridis. Next base: position 7,425 of record NZ_JBEJZY010000067.1, on the reverse strand, counting down.
GGGCGTTTCTTATTTTAGCCGTTCTCACCAACAGGCCCAGATGGATCAATTTGAGGAATTGGCGAAAACCCTGGCAAAACAAGTCGCATTCAGCTTATCCGATTATATGGAGAGTGGCAGCAAAGATCTTAATAATGAACAGATACTGGCTAATTTGCACTACCTGACCAAAAACAGTCGCATACTTGACGCCAGTGTCTATCTTAACAATGGGACACAGGTTGCTCATAGCGGAGAAAATGTATCAGTGCGGGATCGCTTATCTTTGGATGGTAAAAAAGCCGGTAGCTATTTTAACCACCAGATAGTCGTTCCCATTCCAGGGAAAGAAGAACCAAAAGGTTTTCTGCGCCTGACACTGGACACACACAAACTAGCGACAGAATCCAAACAGGTGGACAACACCACCAACCTGCTCAGGATCATGATCTTACTGGCTCTAGCCATTGGTTTTATTCTGGCGCATAACCTGTTGCAATTAACACCCAGCCGCTGGCAACAGTCGCCTTATTTGTTGACGGCCAACAGCAAATCAAACGAGAAAAACGAGCAAGAAGAATAAATTAAAATATCTGGCTATCCTCTCTCAACCAGTAATAGCTTATTTTTCGGCATATTTGCCGAAAAATAAGCATCCTGCAATGATAATAAAAATAAAATTCCTCACTGATTAATACCAAAAGAAATAATTAATTAAGTTATCTTAACTATAATTACATAATAATAATCCTAGTGACATATGTCACATATCTATCAATAAATAAGATTAAATTGCAAATAATAATGTAACTCATTGATTGATATCATTTTTTACATTATTCATTATTTTTCAATTAAATATAACGTATTGTTTTTATTAAAAATTAAAAGGAGGGTATACGTCTTATCCATATCGATTAAGTAAGTCTTGCATATTGATTATTAAATCAAATTAATGACTAATAGCGCCCCAAAAATTACATGATGTATGCAGGATGCTAAAGAATAATGCAAAAAAAGGTTATTGTTTTTACTAGCTTTCTTATTGTTACTACCAGTGCGAAAGCCGCCGAAATATCAGATCAACAACTTATTCATCAACAGGAGCGCCAGAAAGCCCTGGAGGCCCAATTAGCACCACCACCAGCGGATATTCGTCTGTCTATACCTGAAGAAATAGTACCTTCTGAATTTCCGGTCGATACGCCCTGTTTTCCCATTACACGTGTCGTTCTTGAAGGAACGGAAAATTTTCCTCATTGGTTACCTCTGAAGCGTCTAGCCCAAAAGGGCGAAAATCAATGCCTGGGCACTCAGGGGATTAATGTGTTGATGACCCGGATACAAAACCGGTTAATCAGCCATGGCTATGTCACCAGCAGAGTATTAGCTCCCAATCAGCATCTTAATTCCAAGATATTAAAATTGGTGGTGATACCGGGCAAAATCCGGCATATCCGCTATACCGCCGAAAGCGGAAGTTATATCCAACAGGTAACCACATTTCCCCCCCGTGAAGGAAAACTGCTTGATTTACGGGATATCGAACAGGGATTGGAAAACTTACAACGTTTTTCTACCGTACAAGCCAATATGGAAATTGTGCCGGGTGAACAGCCAGGAGAAAGCGATATTGTGCTGGACTGGCGTCAGTCACGACATTGGCAGTTAGCCGCCTATATGGATGATTCAGGTTCTAAAAGCACCGGGCGCTACCAAGGTGGGTTAACTTTATATCTGCATAACCCACTGGCATCGAGTGACCTGTTTTATATCTCCGGTGGGCGCGATATACACTCCCCCTCTGGCCGCGGCAGCAAAAACTACACCATCCACTACTCATTGCCTGTAGGGTATTGGATGACGGGCATTACTGCCAGTAATTATGATTATAACCAAACAGTAGCAGGGCCACATCACGATTCTAAGTATAGGGGCGAAAGCAAAAACCTGAATTTCCAGCTAAGCCGGGTCTTGCATCGTAACGCCAGCCAAAAAACTTCCTTTTATGGGGAAATTTATCGTCGCACATCCAAGAGTTTCATTAATGACTTTGAAATAGACGTACAGCGACGGGAAACCGCCGGTTGGAAATTGGGGCTATCTCATCGTCACTACATCGGCAGTGCAACACTGGATGCCGGAGTCACTTACCAGCAGGGAACACGCTGGTTTGGCGCTCAACCGGCCCCAGAAGAGGTCCTTAGCGAGGCAACCGCTCTACTTAAAATAACGCAGTTTTCTGCCGCGCTTACCGCGCCATTTACCCTATTTTCTCAGCCATTTTCCTACAAAACCCAATACATGCGTCAAATCAGCGCCAGACAGTTGACGCCACAGGATCAATTTTCGATTGGCAATCGCTGGACTGTACGCGGATTTGACGGAGAACGAACACTGAATGCAGATCGTGGCTGGTACAGCCGTAACGAGCTGGAATGGCAAACGCCACTGAACGGTCAATCCCTGTATATGGGAATGGATTATGGCGAAATTGGCGGACCGGGGAACGGAAAACAGTTGGGAAAACGCCTGGCTGGTAGCGTCTTGGGCTGGCGAGGCAGTTTGAAAAGCGTGAGTTATGACCTGTTTGCCGGTATTCCCCTATCCAAACCAGATGGCTTTAAAACCTCACCGGTTACAACCGGATTCAATTTGTATTGGCAGTACTAATTCAGAATAACAATGCTGCCAGAGCGTAGCAGATATAAAGCGTGTTAGCGGAGAAAAACAATGAATAAGCACCTGTATCGCATTATCTTTAATAAAGCCCGGAACATGTTGATGGTCGTGGCTGATATTGCTACCTCTGGGCAAGGTAGTACGGTACGCCGCCGCAGCCGTCGACAATCATCACAATGCCTTTGTCGGCTAACAGCGTTAAGGCTAAGTTTGTTGTTGGCAACCGGCTGTATTTCTCTGACCGCACAAGCAGACATTGTGGCTGACCGACAAGCGCCGGGTAATCAACAACCGACTATCCTTAGCAGTGCAAACGGCACGCCGCAAATCAATATTCAAACCCCCAGCGCTGCTGGTGTTTCGCGCAATACCTACAGCCAATTTGATATAGATAAACAAGGCGTCATTCTTAATAACAGTCACAATGCTACACAAACTCAACTGGCTGGTATGGTGGCAGGAAACCCATGGCTCGCCAAAGCGGAAGCTAAAATTATTCTCAATGAAGTCAACAGCCTCAATGCAAGTCAGCTCAATGGCTGGATTGAGGTTGCCGGACAAAAAGCAGAAATTATCATTGCCAACCCAGCAGGTATCACTTGCAATGGTTGCGGATTTATCAACGCCTATCGCACAACACTCACCACTGGACAAGCGATGATGGAACAAGGCCGAATAAAAGGCTTTGAAATCAGCCGAGGGGAAGTACGTATTGAAGATCTGGGCATGGACAGCTCACAACAAAATTACACGGAAATTATTGCCCGCTCGGTGGCAATCAACGGCAAGCTACATGCTCAGGATCTGAAAGTCACTACCGGGCGTAATATCGTTGACGCAGCACACAAGAACATTGAGAAAAAATCTGCTGATGACAACGATCGCCCGAAGTTTACGCTGGACGTAGCGGCACTGGGTGGAATGTATGCTAATAAAATCACGCTGGTTGGAACTGAGGCTGGCGTGGGCGTACGTAACGCCGGTAACATCGGGACAACAGCCGGCGAAATACGCGTTACGACCGATGGACGAATTGAGAACAGCGGCACATTCAACAGCAATGGCGCTCTGAAACTAACCAATACCTCAGATTTAGAAAACCGGGGCAAACTCCTGTCACAATCCACTGTCACCTTAAAATCCGGGGGACAACTGCAAAACAGCGGCACGATCGAGGCACGGGGCAATACCACAATAACAGCAAGCACAATACAAAGTGGCAATGGCAGTATTCTGGCAGCCGGTATTGATGATAAAGGGAAAGCCACGCTACCCGGCTCGCTGACACTGAGCGCTAAACAGCAAATTCAAGCCAATGGACAAAATCTGGCAACCAATACCTTGGAAGTACAGAGTAAAAAGATTGATCTCAGCGGCAGCAAAACCTCTGCCAACGACATTCAACTCACTGCCAGTCAAAACGAGATTAGCACCTCCAATGCCACAGTTACCGCTGACCACTTTACGGCTAAAACACCAGGCCAGTTTAACAATGATGGCGGTAAACTGGCGGCACGGGAAATTAACTTAACCACACCAGATTTATCTAACAATCAGGGGAAAATTAATCAGACCGGTAAAGGCGACTTGGTACTCAACACCCAAAAATTAAACAACAGCGGCGGCACCCTTTTCAATGAAGGGAAACAACTGACGATCACAACAGCAAATCTGAATAACCATCAAGGACAATTACTTGCTCAACGGATAGACATTCAGACAAAAGGACATAAATTCATCAATACTGCTGGGAAGGTTATTGCCCAGGAAAAACTGACCCTAAACAGCGGCGAACTAGACAACACGGCGGGTCTGTTACAATCCGACAGTGACATGATAGTGAATACGCACGGACAAAAGCTGACTAACGCTAACGGTGACAACGAAAAAGGCATACTCAGTAAAGGCAAACTGGAACTCTATACAGGTGATATCAACAACACTGCCGGCATCATTTCTGCTAAAGGAAAAACCACTCTTAACGCTGATGACGTTGATAACACAGATGGTCAATTATTATCACAACAGATGGCTGAACTGACCACACGGGCCCTGAACAATACCCGTGGGCAGATACAATCAGAATCAACCCTATCACTGGACACTCAAAATCAACTCCTGACAAATATCGATAGCGGTAAGACTGGCGGCATCATTGCTAAAGATTCATTACGGATTTCCAGCGGTAAACTGAATAATGATGCTGGCCTTATCCAGGGTCATGACATCAACATTGATACCCATCAACAAACGCTGAACAACCAAAGTGGCGCCATAGCCAGTAAGAAAAACCTGCAACTCGACAGTGGAGAACTTAACAGCACCAGCGGGAAGATAAAATCTGATGGCGATATGACGCTGAACACCCACGGGAAAAAGCTGACCACTGCCCAAAGTAGCGACACGGGTGGCGTGACCAGTGAAGGAATACTGACCTTAATCACAGGTGAAATTGACAACCAAGATGGCTCGATTATTGGTACAGGAATAACAACCGTCACTGGTGGTGAATTGCACAACCAGCGAGGTAAATTTGCCAGCAAAACCGGCGACCTGACCTTAACCGTAAACAAAACCGACAACAGCGGCGGATTAATGCAATCTGCTGGCGACCTGACATTGGATACGCAAGGTGGACTGCTGATCAACACCAACAGCGGTAAAGGCCGGGGTATAATCAGCACAGGCAGCATGACGCTGACCACTCAAGGCGTCAACAATGATACGGGTCTGATCCATGCGGGCAAAAACCTGATCCTTGATGGGCAGAAAGGAACCATAACTAACCGTAACAGTCAGCTTGGGCAAGGCATACTAAGCTCAGAGAACTTAACTCTAACCGCAGGTGCCATCGATAATTATCAAGGAACCGTGGCAGCTGATCAGCAACTCAAAGTGACATCTGGAACCGTTGACAACACCGGTGGCTTGTTGAAATCCGGCGCTACCCTTTCACTCAACACCCAGGGTCAGAAGCTGACTAACGCCCAGAGCGGAGAAAAACGCGGCATCCGCAGCGGCAGTGATCTGACTCTGGAAGCCGGTGAAATCGATAACACCGCTGGCGTGATAAATTCACAAGGCGAAACCACACTGAGCAGCCACAATCTCAACAACACCGACGGTAAAATCCTCTCGCAGGGGAAAGCAGATCTGACAACACAAGCAGTCAACAACCAACGCGGACGGATACAATCCGCAGCCAGTCTGGATCTGGATACCCAGCAGCAGGAGCTGGTCAACACTGACAGCGGTAAAAACGGTGGGATAATAGCGAAAAATGCCTTGGAATTGACGACCGGTAAACTGATCAATGACCGTGGATCTATCCGTGGCGACCAAACCCACATTAACACCCATCAGCAAGCGCTAAACAACTTAGCCGGCACCATCGCCAGTAAGAAAAACCTGCAACTTAACAGCGGCGAGTTAAACAGTACCGGTGGCCGGATAGAATCTGCCGGCGATATGACGCTGGACACGCATGGAGAAAAACTGACCACGGCAAAAAGCGGGAAAAGCGGGGGCGTTGTCAGTAAAGGCACACTCACCCTGACCACCGGCGAAATCGACAACCGTGATGGAACCATTACTGGTACAGGAACAACAACCGTCACTGGCGGTGAACTGAAAAATCAGGGCGGAACACTCGTCAGCAAAAAAGGTGCGCTGACATTAACCGTAAACGAAACTAACAACAGTGGTGGCCTGCTGCAATCTGCCGGTGACCTGACACTGGATGCGCAAGGCAGACTGCTGACTAACATCAACAGCGGTAAAAACGGCGGCATACGCAGTACAGGCAATGTGAACCTGACCGCACAAGGCATCAATAATGAAGCGGGCCTGATCCATGCAGATAAAAACCTGATCCTGGATGGGCTAGAGGGCAAAATAACCAACAGCAACAGTCAACCTGAACAGGGGATCTCAAGCCTGGGAACCCTGACCATGACCGCAGGCGTCATTGATAACCATCAGGGGATCGTAGCCGCTAATCAACAACTCAAAGTGACATCATCAGGAACAGTCGATAACACCGGCGGTACAATGGTCAGTCAGCATCAGCAACTGACATTGAAAACCGGTGAAATGGACAACACCGGCGGCTTGTTGAAATCCGGCGCCACCCTTTCACTCAACACCCAGGGCCAGAAGCTGACTAACGCCCAGAGCGGAGAAAAACGCGGCATCCGCAGCGGCAGTGATCTGACTCTGGAAGCCGGTGAAATCGATAACACCGCTGGCGTGATAAATTCACAAGGCGAAACCACACTGACCAGCCACAATCTCAACAACACCGACGGTAAAATCCTCTCGCAGGGGAAAGCAGATCTGACAATACAAGCAGTCAACAACCAACGCGGACGGATACAATGTAAACGTCCGGTGAACTCACCTTGCTCCTCTCATTCGGTTCATGCACGCTAGGTTTTTGTCTTAACCTTGTGAGGAACCATGAGCCGTAGCCGATATACCCCGGAACAAAAACAACACCATGTGACCCAATGGCGCCACAGTGACCTGACCCGAAAACAGTATTGCGAACAGCATCAGCTGAGTTTTTCCTCTTTCCGTGACTGGATTGCCGACAGTAACAAAATACCCCAACCTCTCAGCCAGACACTGCCCGCCATCTTGCCGGTTTCACTCCAGCCTGACGACGCGCACACCGTCACCCTGCATACCCCAGACGGGTATGCCATCGCCTGTCCATTGACGCTGTTGCCTGACGTGATGCGGGTACTGGCCCGATGCTGAAAC